>USCN01000067.1 GCA_900553165.1 uncultured Collinsella sp. | reverse complement strand
GGAAGGGGTGGGGAAAGGTGTTGAAAAATGGGGTGGTTCCCCATATTATTAATGACGTCGACAGGCGGGGTGGTTCCCCGCGTACGTGCCATCTGAGTAACCGAGGGGAGGGCGCACATGGGAATGACGGGTGCATACGAGCGCAATCTCGATGCAAAAGGTCGTCTGTCCCTGCCTGCACCCCTTCGCGAGGAGCTTGGAGAGCACGTTCGCGTGTTCAAAGCCCTGGATGTCGATGCTCTGTACGTGTTCTCTGCCGAGGCCTTCGATAAGTGGGTCGAAGGACTCTTCGCGGGTCGTGAGGGCCACGAGGGTTTTAACCCGCGTGACATTAATGACCAGAAGCTCATGAGGGCGATCAACAAGCGCACCACGTCGATGGACGTGGACAGCGCCGGTCGTATCGGTCTTTCCGAGTCTCTCCGCAAGCAGGCGAACCTCGACCGCGAGGTCACGGTTGTGGGCAACTACGACCACCTTGAGGTTTGGGATCGCGCCGCGGCCGATGAGGACGATGACGATGAGGCCCTGCTGGACCTCTTCTTCTCGTAAGGGCAAGGCACGGGTAACGGATGGAGCGTGGGATCTTGACACAAGAATATCGGCATGAACCTGTCATGCTCGGCGAAGTGCTTGAGTCGCTGCGGCTAAAGAGCGGCTCCGTTGTCTGCGATTGCACCCTTGGCGGTGCCGGCCATTCGGTAAAGATGGCCGCGCAGGTGGGGGAGACGGGCCTTTTGCTCGGCGTCGATCAGGACGACATGGCCCTCGAGGCCGCTGGCGCCCGTCTGGACCGCGAGGTTCCCGGCGTTCCGCACCGGCTGCTGAAGGGCAACTTCGGCGACTTGGACGAGCTGCTTTGCTCGGCCGAGGTGCCCGGGGTCGATGGCTTCCTGTTCGATTTGGGCGTTTCGTCACCGCAACTCGATATCCCTGGCAGGGGCTTTTCGTATAACGAGGACGCCCCATTGGACATGCGGATGGATCCGGGCAATAACACCTTAAACGCAGCTGAGGTCATCAACACCTATAACGAACACGACCTCGCCCGGATTCTACGCGTCTACGGCGAAGAGAAGTTCGCCTCGCAGATCGCGCGCGAGATCGTGCGCCGCCGCGAGCAAGAACCGATCGAAACCACCGGCCAATTTGTCGAGATCATCAAGGCGGGTATCCCGGCTGCCGCTCGTCGGCATGGCGGACACCCGGCCAAGAAAAGTTTCCAGGCCATTCGCATCGAGGTCAATCACGAGCTCGATGTGCTCGAACGAGGGCTTGATGCCGCCACCAGGTGGCTCAACCCGGGCGGACGTATCTGCGTCATCTCGTATCACTCGCTCGAGGACCGTATCGTAAAGAACCACTTTAAGGAGATGAGCCAGGGGTGCACGTGTCCGCCGGAGATTCCGGTGTGCGTGTGCGGCAACGTGCCGATACTCAAGGTCATCACCCGCAAACCCTTGGTTGCCCAGCCTGATGAGGCTGAGCGCAACCCTCGGGCGAGATCAGCCAAAATCCGCGTGGCGCAGCGTCTGTAGGCGCGACCGCGCGATATTGGACCTCCCGCTCGCACCATAAACGAAGCTTAAACACACTACCAACGTACTCGGGATGGGAGGCGGCATATCATGGGCTACAACACTTCAAGCGCAGCACTCGCCTATGATATGAACGCCATGCCCGCCTATCGTGAGACGCCGCAGGCCCCCGTTGCTCCCCGTGAGCAGCGCGCGCCGCGCTTTGATGTCTACACGGGCGCGGGCCGTCAGGCAAACCAGGCGGTAAGCCCGGTTTTCATGAGCGTTCTTAAAACGTTTTGCATCATTGCGGCTATCTTCATGACGATCGGCGTCGCCCGCGTGGCGCTCGCCGGCGTTACGGCCCAGGTGCTCAACAGCAACGCCGAGCTTACCAGCACGCTCGAAAAGGCGACCGATGAGAGCTCCGACCTGGAGGTCATGCATTCGGTCTATGGCGCCGACACGCGCATTCGCGACCTTGCGGGCGCTTATGGCATGGTGGAGCCCAGCGAGAGCGTTACACTTGACTTTTCGCAGGATGCAGCCGCGGGCGCCAACGCGACCGCGACCGCTCAGTAGCAAGACGGTAGCTGAGTATGACAAATGACTATCGCCGCGGTTCCGATGGGGGCCGCGGTTCTGGACGTCCCTCGTCGCGGGGACGTTCTGGTTATCAAGGAACGGGTCGGCAATCTTACAACGCCGGGCAGTCCCGTGGCAACGACCCGGCGTCGCGACTTCGCGGCTCGGGCGACCCTCAAGTGCATAACACCAGGTCGCGCAAGAGTTCGTCGACCGAATGGCTCACAGGCGCACCTCTGCCTCGCCGCAAAGCCGTCATGGGCTTCATCGGGCTTGGCTTGGGCTTGGGCGTCTTTCGCCTTGCCGACTATCAAATTGTCGAAGCCGATAAACTGCGCGAGCGTGCCGATGCGCGCCGCCTGCTTGCGCAGACCCTCTATGCCAAACGCGGCACCATCTACGACCGCAACGGCAACGTGTTGGCGTCGTCGGTCGAATGTCGCAACATCGCCGTGAACCCGCAGCTTGTCGAGGATGTTGACAAGACGGTGTCGGCGCTGGTCAAGGCAACTGGAATCGATAAAAAGACCTGCCGCAAGCTCGTTGAGTCCGATGGAACCTGGGTGTATATCAAGCGCCAGGTGGACGAAGACGATGTTGCGGCGCTGGAGAAGAAGAACCTGCCCGGCGTGCTTTTTGAGCAGGCCATGAAGCGCGTATATCCATACGGCAATCTGGCATCGCAGGTGCTGGGTGTAGTGAATGTAGACAACGACGGCTTGACGGGTCTCGAAAAGCAATACAACAAGCTTCTGACCGGCACGAACGGTTCTCTCGTACGCGAGCGCGCGAGGGACGGCAGCTATATCGCGGGCGGTGCCTATAAAAAGGTGGCTGCGGTCGACGGCGTTGATATCGTGACGACGCTCGACGTCAATATCCAGCGTGCGGCCGAGGATGCCCTGGCAGAGGCAGTTGAGAAGACTAAGGCCAAGAACGGCTCGGCGCTGGTCACCGATCCTACGACAGGCGAGATTTTGGCAGCCTGCTCGTACCCGACCTACGACCAGACCGATCTGGAGAATGCCAAGACCGAGGATATGAATCTGCGCCTGGTCACCGACGCCTACGAGCCCGGCTCGGTCTTTAAGACGCTCGTGGCGGGCGCCGGCTTCGACTTGGGCGTCGTGCGATCGAGTACGTCGTTTGAGGTGCCGGCGAGCATTAAGGTGGGTGACGATACCGTCACCGATGCCGACAAGCGCGACTATGCCATGACCATGGATGTGCGCGAGATGATGCGCCGTTCGTCCAACGTGGGCTTTGTCCTGGTGGGGCGCAAGATCGGTGCCGACGACTTTGCCGCCTATGTGGACAAGTGGGGCATCGGTCACAGCTCGGGTGTCGATTTTCCGGGAGAGAGCCTGGGTATCGTCAAGGAGCGTGACCAGTATGACGGCGCCACGCTGGGCTCGATGAGCTTTGGACAGGCACTGTCCGTCTCGCCGATTGAGATCGCACGTGCCGTGGGCGGCATCGCCAACGGCGGCGTGATGATGACACCGCACTTCTATAAGTCCAGCAAAGGCGACGAGAAGGACTGGGGTGAAGGCGAGCGCGCGATTTCGGAGGACGCCGCATCCCAGGTGACATCGTGCATGCAGACGGTCGTGTCCGAGGGAACGGGCGTTGGCGGCGCGGTTGACGGCTATGACGTGGCGGGTAAGACCGGTACGGCCGAACGTGCCGACGAGAACGGCGGCTACCTCAAGGAGAACTACATGTCGTCCTTTATGGGCTTTGCACCGGCACAATCGCCCAAGGTGCTGTGCTATATCACGCTCGACGGAACGCCGAGCGGCTCAGATGCCGCTGCGGTGCCGTTCCAGTCCATTATGGCCAACGCGCTCGACGTGCTGGGTATCCCGCACACGAAGTAGGGGGTTACAATCTTTGGGGCGTTGTTTGTTGTCCCATATGAGGGTGTTCACATGCCCTGCACCACGCATGTGCGGCGCTGGGATACAATACGCCGATAGCATTATTAGGTTTACAGGGGAGCTGCAATGATAGAGATCGCCGTCAACAACCTCGCGGCCGCAACAGGGGCCCGAACCGTGACGGGAGAAGCCGATCGGGTATGCCGCGGGTGCGTTATCGACTCGCGCCAGGTCGAGGAAGGGACGATTTTCGTCGCCTTTCCCGGTGAAAACGTCGACGGCAATGATTTTGCTTCCCGTGCCGTCCAGTCGGGTGCCGGCGCCGTCGTGATGACGCGTGAGCCCGAGGCTGAGCTGGTCTCGCTGGCGCAGGACAAGGGGTGCGCCATCCTGCTGACCGATGATCCCGAGGAGTTTCTGCTGCGTTTGGCGCACACGTATCGCCTGGAGCTTGGCTGCCTGGTCGTTGGCATTACCGGTTCCATCGGCAAGACGACGACCAAGGACGTGCTCGCCGCCGTGCTCGCCAAGCGCTATCGTGTCTGGGCCACCAAGGGCAATTTTAATAACCTGATCGGCATGCCGCTCACGGTGCTTTCCGCTCCGGCCGATACCGAGGTCCTGGTGCTCGAGATGGGCATGAACCATTTCCACGAGATTGAGCGCCTGTCCCAGTCCGCCAATCCCAACCTTGCCATCGTAAGCAAGATTGGTACCTCTCACATCGGCATTTTGGGCAGCCGCGAGAACATCGCCCGCGCTAAGGCCGAGATTGTCCAGGGTATGTGCGCCGCCGGCGACTTCTTGCCGCTGCTGGTTTTGGGCGGTGAGGACGACTTTACGCCGTTCATTCGCGATACGTTCGCCCAGCCTGCTGGTATCGATGTGATGCTGGCCGGCGTCTCGGACGATGATGAGGTCCGTGCCCGCGACATTCGTGTTGATGACGAGGGACGTCCGGTCTTTACGCTCGATTTTGGCCAGGGTGAGACGATCGATACTATGCTTGCCATCCCCGGCGTGCAGTCCGTTCCTAATGCCGTTAAGGCCGCCGCGGTTTCCTATCGCCTGGGCGTGACGCCCGAGCAGATCGATGCTGCCTTTAGGGGCCTCACGATCACCGGTCACCGCCAGGAGATCAAGCGCGCCAAGAGCGGTGCCCGCGTCATCGACGATTCCTATAACGCCAGTGCCGAATCCATGGCTGCTGGCCTCGATCTACTGTGCTCGCTTTCGTGCACGGGGTCTCGCATGGCGATCCTGGGCGAGATGGGCGAGATGGGCGATGAGGCTCCTCGCATGCATGAGCTCGTGGGCGCCTACGCGGCCGCCAAGAAGCTCGACATGCTGGCGTGCGTGGGTGGTGAGCTGGCCCAGCTTATGGCCGATGCCGCGCGCATGATGGGCATGGACGAGGACCGCATCCAGGTGTTCTCCGATTATCAGCAGGTGCTCGACCGCATGGGCGGCGCGCTTGAAAAACATGATGTTGTACTGGTCAAGGGTTCCCGCTTTGTTGAGCTCGACCGCTTTGTGGAAGGTGTGTGCTAGCCCATGTTCGGCAATCCCTCGTATCCAACGTATCAGGCTTTTTTGGGGCTTGGCATCGCCGCTGCCATTGCGCTGCTGCTCATGCCGTGGTGGATCAAGCTGCTGAAGGTCGAGGGTATCGGCCAACAGGTCCGAGCCGACGGCCCCAAGCGTCATTTGATTAAACAGGGTACGCCGACCATGGGCGGCGTCATCATCCTTGTTGCGATTTCGCTGACCTGCCTGCTGATGGGCAAGCTCACCACCGAGCTCGTGCTCGTGCTGCTCGCCACGCTGGCGACCGGCGTGCTGGGCCTGATCGACGACCTGACCTCCGTTACGCATGGGCGCTCGCTCGGTCTGACGCCTCATGCCAAGATGATCGGCCTAACCATTATCTGTGTCACCTTTACGGTACTTGCCGTTAACTGGTGCGGCGTCGCCCCCGAGATTCGTTTTCCCGGCGGCCTGACGATTGACCTTGGCGTGCTTTCGACCACCATCTGCGGCCTTTCGTTCCCGTGGCTCTACATTGTCTTTTGCTGGCTGATGATCGCCGGTCTTTCTAATGCCGTGAACCTGACCGATGGCCTTGACGGTCTTGCTGGCGGCACCTCCATGATTGCCATGCTCGCCATGGCTGCCATGGCGTTTTTGCACGGAGACGTGAACCTGTCCATCTTCTGCACCGCGTGTGCCGGTGCCTGCTTGGGCTTTCTGTGGTTCAACTGCTATCCGGCGAGCATCTTTATGGGCGATACCGGCTCGCTTGCCCTGGGCGCCGCGTTTGCCTGCACGTCCATCATGACCAACACCGAGGTCGTCTCCCTTATCATCGGCGGCCTGTTTATCGTTGAGACCCTGTCGGTCATGATTCAGGTTGTCTACTTCCACTTTACGCACAAGCGCGTCTTCCTTATGGCGCCCATCCATCATCATTTCGAAAAGAAGGGCTGGGCCGAGACCAAGGTCGTCATCCGTTTTTGGATTATCGCTGCGGCCTTCGGTGCCGTTGGCCTTGCTCTGTTCTTCCAGTTGGGATAGTGGTCTTTCATGTCTCTTGCTGATGTCTTTAGCCTGCTCGTTTTGGGTCAGGGCAAATCCGGTCTCGATGTCGCCCGCTGGGCGCTGGCACATCCCGAGCGCGTAAGTGCCGTTACCGTGTATGGCGGTGGCACCTCTGAGCCCAATGACGCCACGCGTGCGCTCGAGGCTGCTGGTGCGTCGTTTGTCTATGGGACCGAACAGGTCGAGGGCGCCTATGACGTATGCGTGACGTGCCCGGGCATCTCGGAGTTCTCGGGCTTCTTTAAGGCTGGGCGCGAGCATGCCGCCCAGATTATGGGTGAGCCCGAGTTTGCCTATCGCCTGTCGCCCGATAACTGGATTGCCATCACGGGCACCAACGGCAAGACGACCACCACGTCGCTGACTGATTATCTGCTTAAGGCTGCCGGCGAGGCCAGCGTTGCTGTCGGCAACATCGGCGAGCCGCCGGTCAACGAGATTGACGGCCGAGCCCACAACGAGTGGTTTGTGGCTGAGCTCTCGAGCTATCAGATTGCTACGACAACCGAGCTCCACCCCCGCGTGGCGGTGCTGCTCAACATCACTCCCGACCACTTGGGCTGGCATAAGAGTCATAAGAACTATGCGCTTGCCAAGATCAAACTGTTTGACAATATGGTCGATGACGATCTGGTGGTTGTCGACGTCGAAGACGCCGGCATTCACGAGTTCGATGAGTACATCTACACGCCGGGTCGTCGCATCTGCAAGGTTGCCTTTGACGAGCCTGAGGGCGAGGATGCCGCCTTTGTGATGATCCAATTCGTGGATGCAAATGGCACCGCAGATCTGCACACCAAGCACACCCTGAAGGTGGAGTTGGAGGGTGCAGGCATTCTGGAAGCCGTAGGCAGCGCAAACCCCTGCTCCGAGGAGCGTTACGACACCCCGGAAAGCGAGACCTTTGACGGCTGCTGTATGGCGGTGATC
>USCN01000066.1 GCA_900553165.1 uncultured Collinsella sp. | reverse complement strand
CGATGATGCTGTTGGGGGTCTCCTTCTGCAGCTCCTCGGCCTTGGCGATGGCGCCCTTCATGCCTTTGGAGCCGTCGGTGAGCACGAGCTGTGCGCCGTATGCCTGCATGAGCTTGCGGCGCTCGACGGACATGGTCTCGGGCATAGTGATGATCACCTTGTAGCCGCGGGCCGCCGCCACCGAGGCGATGCCGACGCCGGTGTTGCCACTCGTGGGCTCGATGATGGTGTAGTCGCCACCGCGCACGAGCTTGCCGGCCTTCTCGGCCTCGTCAATCATGTTCTTGGCGACGCGGTCTTTGACGGACCCGGCGGGGTTGAAGTATTCCAATTTGACGAGCACACGGGCCTTGAGGTCCTCGTCGGCCTCGAAGTGGGTGAGCTCCAGAAGCGGGGTGTGGCCGATAAGCTGATCGATGGACGTGTAAACATTGCTCATGGTGAACCTCCAAAGTGTTCAAATGACTGGATACCGTGTGGTTTTACGGTGTGTGTGGCAGCGAAACCCACAAACCTTATAGGTTGTTCGTTTTGCTGTTGGCAAGCATAGTAGACACCAAAGCCTAGTAACGCAATAGGAAATAGAAGATTATTACGAGTCGATTAACCATCTTGACGGGAATAGGTATTTTCAAAACCAATTTTTCGGCTAGAATTTCTACGAATTAAAAGACCGAAAGGCAGCTATATATATGTTGGTTTCCACAAAGGGCAGATATGCCCTGCGCGTTATGGTCGACCTGGCCGAGCACCAGGCGACAGGCCGTATCCCGCTTAAAGAGATTGCGGCGCGTCAGGGTATTTCGGAGAAGTACCTCGAGAATATTCTGGCTACGCTCGTGCGCGCCAACATGCTCTCGGGCATGCGCGGCAAGGGCGGCGGCTATGTGCTCACGCGCCCGCCCGAGCAGTACACGGTGGGCGAGATCTTGCGCCTGACCGAGGGCAGCCTGGCGCCGGTCGCCTGCCTGGATGGCGACTGCAAGGGTTGTTCGCGCTCTGACGAGTGCCCCACGCTCGACGTGTGGAAGAACCTGGACAAGCTTATCAACGACTACCTCGACGGTGTGACGCTCGATCAACTTGTCGCTCCCAACGAAGGCTACGACTACGTGATCTAGCCCACCTGCCATTTGGGGACGGGGTGGAAATGGCAGATTCTCTCGCCCTTTGAGACTTGGCAAATAAGAAGGCCGCCCATTTTTGTGATGGGCGGCCTTCGTTTTGGGCTGTTGAGACGGGCGCGGCCGGAATGGCCGTTTTAGCCCTCGGCGATGCTGTCGAGGATGCTGCGCATGATGGACACCAGGATGCTGCCCATAAAGGCCGATCCAAAGCTGGCGATGGAGATGCCCGCGCCCAGCAGATTGACCGACAGATAGCTGGCCAGCTCGAGCATAAAGCTGTTGACTACGAGCTGAAAAATACCCAGCGTAATGATCGTGAGCGGCAGCGAGATAACCGTCAGGAACGGCTTGACGAGCGAATCGACGATGTTCAGGAACAGTCCCACGAAGGCAAAGCAGACCCAGGCGTCGGCCATGCCGAAGGGCTGAATGCCGGGGACGAGAAACGTTGCGATCGCGATGGCGATTGAGGTCAAAAGCCAGTTGAGCATAAAGCGCATGGTGTGAATCCTTTCTTGCGCATGGCGTGGTGAGGGAGCGTGAGAGGCACATGCCTTTGCAACTCGGACAGATGCTCGGGCACGGCTCTGTTTGGGCGCCCATTGTCTCAGATATTCGTGGAGCTTGCGTGCGCATTCGGTTTCAAAACGGCGTTCGTCCTAGAAAACGCGCCGCTGGCAGAGAGTTTTGTCGCTTTAGTTTGGTGGTGTGCTAAACTGCTACGGGCAAAAGCCACAGGCGTTGCCCTATTGCATAGAACGGGCGAACGATGCCCGATGTCAGTATCAACTTCGATGCCTTATGGCGGGTTTGGCGGTGATCGATGAATATCGAGAACATGTTTGACAAGCCTGATGTCAAGCAGCTGGTCCACGCATTTAGTCTTTTGGATGACGAGAAGGATATCCAGGCGTTTTTGACCGATATCTGCACGCCGCGCGAGATCTGCGATCTTTCGCAACGTCTGCAGGTTGCGCGCTATCTGGATGAGGGCGAGCCTTATGTTGAGGTTCAGGCCCGCACCGGCGCTTCGTCCACTACGGTGAGCCGCGTTTCAAAGGCGCTGAACGGCGAGTACGGCGGCTATCGCAAGATCCTCATCAAGCTGGAGGATGGCGAGTAGGCCAGCGACAACAAACGAATTGTGCAGAACCGTCCCTTCGGGGGCGGTTTTTATATGCCCGCAATCGGCTGGTGCGTTGGGGTCAGGTTGCTTTGCACCAAAACATGGAGCTGAGGTAGCAATCTGTCCGCGTGGGCGGGTAGGATGGAAGCATTGAATATTGCGAACGGTTTGAGTGGAGGACCATGCCTGTTCGAATCTATACCACCAACGCCGGCGCGGATTTGAGCGATGCCGAGGCGGCGCTGCTTGCCGACCTTATTGCCCGCCACGGGCGTGCCGTGCTGCTGGCGCCAACGTTTGCCGAGCTCGACCTGTGCCGTCATGATGCGGCGGAAGCCGGCGTTTCGCTGGGTATTGACTACAAGACGCCTACATCGTGGCTTCGCTCGCTTTGGGAGCTTTTGGGCGACGGGCGCGGTTTCGTCGACAACCTGCAGCGCCAGATGCTGTTTTCGGACATGGTAGCGCGTCTCGACGACGCCGACCTGCAGCCGCTTTCGCGCAGCCAGGGCACGGTGCGTATGCTCGCGCGTATGGCTCGCGATGTGCTGCCGGGTGTGGCAGGGACAGGTGCCGAGCGTTGCTGCGACAACGTTTGCAAGCCCAAGCCCAGAAGCGACGCCGAGGCTCGCGTGTTTGAACTTTTGTGCGCCTATGCGCGCGGTTTGGACCGTCGAGATATGGTCGAGCCCTGCGAGGCGGCTGACATTATGGCCGGCGCTTTGGCCGACAACCTGCCGGGGTGCGCCCGCGCCGTTTGCGTGCGCGGCGTCACGTCATTTACGTATAGCCTGCTCGAGCTGCTGTCCGCCGTGGCAAACAACGGGGGAGAGGTTGTCGTGCTGCTTGCCCGCGAGCAAGCGGCGATGCGCGAGGAGCTTGCCGCGGCATTTGATGTCCGCGGTGTGCTGTTTGAGATCGCGCCGCTGGACGAGGATGCCGGCGCTCCCGCGATTGCTCCAAAGTCCGTCGTACGTCCTGCCTTTGTGGAAGTCGCCGGGCCCCATGCCCGTGCCCGTGTCTATGCGGACGTCATCGATAAGATGGTGAAAGCGCGCAAGGAGTCCAAGGTCAACGATGCCGCCTCCGCACCCGTCGATCCCGTGCGCGTACTCGTGGTGTCCGCCCGGGCACCCCAGCTGTTCGGCGAGCTTGCCGCTCGTTTGGCGGCGCGCCACGTTGCTGCCGAGACGGCCGAGTTCACGGCGTTTTCCCAATCCATTGCGGGCAGGCAGTTCACGGCGCTCGCCAACCTGATCGAGCGTATGAAGGCCGCCGACGAAGGGGCAGCTTCTAAGACTGAGTGGTGGCCCGCTCCGGAGCTTACCGACTGGATTTACAGCCCGCTTTCGGGTGCCGACGCCGCCAGCGCGCGCACGTTCGACAAGAATATGCGACTGTCGCGCAGCAAGACCACTGCGGGCGTCAAGAGCCTGCTGCAGAGCGTGCAGGGCCAGGTGAGGGGCGCGCGTAAAGCGGCGAGCGACGAGAACTGGTTTAAGAGCGTGCCGTGCGTGATCTCGGACGTGTTCCAGGCGCTGTGGCGCGACAAACCCGTGACGGCGCTCAAGGCCATGCTTGCCGTTGCCGAGGCACTGCCCGATCGCGCACTTGGCGGTCTCGACGGTCAGGCCCGTCGCCAGGCGGAGGTGGCCCTGCTGCGCCACGTCATCGACATCCTTATGAATGACGCCCGTGCGCTCAACGTGTCGCAGGCCGCGACCGTGCCCGTGCTCGATGACATTCGAACCAAGGTGGACAAGCGTAGCGCCGCCTACGATTACGAGACCTACGAGGTTGACCGTGCGCCACGCGCCCAGGTTCGCTTTGCTTCGCTTGCCGATGCGGCGGCTCTGCGCCCCGGCAGCTACGATGCCGTGCTGTTTGCCGATGTCGATCTGGACAGCTATCCGCTCTCACACGAAGAGGGGCCGCTGACCACGCTGACGGCGAGCCTCGGTCGCGAGGACGTGACGCTTGAGCCTGCGGCCTTGCTGCGCGCACGCTTTGGCCGCGCGATACAAGCGTCGCGTGGTCCGGTTACGCTCGCCCGTGTGACCCACGATCGTCAGGCGCGCGAGTGCTATCCGGCGGCCGTGTGGACCGAGTTGCGGGCGCATGCCGAGGCCGCTAACGATGCTAAGGCCGCTGACGCCGACAAGGCCGCTGACGACGCTAAGGCCGTTGGCGCCGACAAGGCGAAGTGTGTGGGTGAGGGCGATATCGTAAGGGACTTCGATCCCGCGGCAGGCGAAGGTCTTAGGCGCGAGCGCGTGACCTGCGAAGCCCCCCAGCATCTGAGCGATGAAGCCATTCCGTATCTGGTCCTGCGTCGTCGCGATGGCGAGGGCGAGGATGCGCCGCTGGTGCCGCGCCTGACGTCTGCCTCGCAGATCGAGGCCTATTCGACCTGCCCGCTATGCTGGTTCGTCTCGTACCGCGTGAAGCCCCAGTCGATCGACGCTGGCTTTGGCAATATGGAGAAGGGCAACTTTGTCCACGACGTGCTGGAACACTTGCATGCCCGTCTGCCCCAGGAGGGCATGGAGCGCGTGACACCCATGAATCTGCCACGCGCGAAGGAGCTGCTGCGCGAGGTCTTTGACGAGACCTTGGCCGAGCATGCGGGCAAGCGCGGTACCGAGGGCCCGCTCGTGCCGCTCTCCCCGGTGGAGGAGCGCCAGGTGGCCGAGATTTTGCCGCAGCTGGAGGGCGTTCTTGCCTACGAGTCCGAGGCGCTCGCGCCCTTCGCGCCGCGCTACCTGGAGTTTGCGTTCAACGAGCTCCAGGTCGAGTATGCCGGCTGGCCGCTCGGCGGGCGCATCGACCGCGTGGATGTGGATGCCGAGAATCGCGCCGTGGTAATCGACTACAAGCATCGCACGGGCGTTGAGGAGTTTAAACTCGCCGACCCCACGGTGCGCGACGAGGAATCGGGCGAGGCCGCCATCGACGACCCGCGGTGGCTGCCGCCCCATACCCAGACGCTTATCTATGCGCAGGCCATGCGCCGGGCGCTGGATCTGGATGCCCGTGCGGCGCTCTATTTTTCGACCAAGGGCGGCAAACCGGCGCTGCGCGGCGCCGCGAGTGCCGAGCTGCTCGAGGAGGAGCGTGGTGACGGCCGCATCCCGGGGCTTAAGAAGGGCTTTCCCGGCGAGGGTGGCAGCATGGACTTCGACGCCCTGCTCGATCGCGTGGAGGCCGGCATCGCCGAGCGCCTGCACGAACTCGAGGCAGGCGACGTTGCCGCCGTCGACCCGATGTCGGCTCAGGCCGCGCATGCGCGCTGCTCGTATAACCACGAAGGAACGTTTGTAAGGAGGGACGTGTAGACCATGGATCTTTCGACTTTGATGCCGCAACAGCTGCAGATCGTCAAAACGCTCGACCGTCCGCTGTTTGTCTCGGCGGGTGCCGGTTCGGGCAAGACCTTTACCCTCACGCGCCGCATCGTCTACGCGCTCTCGCCCGAATCCGGTCCGTTCGTTGAGCATCTGGACCAGGTGCTCGCCATTACCTTCACCAAAGATGCCGCGGCCGAGATTCGCGACCGCGTGCGTCGCGCGCTTATCGAAGAGGGTATGGACGAGGAGGCCCTGACCGTCGACGACGCTTGGATCTCGACCATTCACGGTATGTGTTCGCGCATCCTGCGCGCGCATGCGTTGGAGCTGGGCATCGATCCCGAGTTCACGGTGCTTACCGATACCGATGAGCTTATGGATCAGGCTGTCGAGCATGTGCTGGGGCGCGCGACGGCGCCCGATGCCGCGCCTGAGCTCGCCGCCTCGCTTAAGGCCCTCTACGCTTGGTATCCCATGGCGGGCGAGGGCGGGCCGTTTGGCGCCGGTACCACCATCAAAGGTCTGGTGCGCGACCTGCTGGAGCTATCGAGCCAGCTGCCGGGCGGCATGGACGATGTGTGCGTGGCGCGCGGCCAGGCCGATACCTCGGCACTCGCCGACGCCTATCGCGCGGCGTTGGGTGCGAGCAAGGCCGCGACCGAGAAAGCGCAGGTGGCACTCGATGCCATCGACGCGTTTGAGGCGAGCGGCAAAACCATGGAGGATGTGGCGCGACTCATGATGTCGTGCAGCATGCCTCGGGCGAGCAAGGCGTTTCCTAAGGAACAGGTGGAGCTGCTCAAGGCCGAGGCTGCCGATGCGTTTATCAATATCGTGCTGGCCTGCGGTGGTCCCGCGCTCGATGCGCTGGTGGGCCTGGCCCGTTCCGTGGAGGCTGAGTATCGCGCGCTGAAGGCCGGCCAGTCCGCGCTCGATAACAACGACCTACTGCGTATGGCGTACGAGGCGCTGCGCGACTACCCGGCTATTCGAGCGGCCTATGAGGGTCGCTTTAAGATGGTCATGATCGATGAGTTCCAGGATACCGACCAGATGCAGGTCGATTTGATCCGTTACCTGACGGGCGCGGGGGAGCGCGCACTGTGCACCGTAGGCGATGCGCAGCAGTCGATCTACCGCTTCCGTGGTGCCGAGGTCGAGGTGTTCCGTCGCCAGGAGCGCAAGGTGGGTTCGACGACGGCGTCCGAGACGGTCGCCACGTCCGATGCCCCCGCCGGCGAGCTCGTCAAGCTTGTACGCAACTTCCGCAGCCACGACGAGGTGCTGCGCTATGTGGCGCGCGTCTTTGACGGCGACACCGGTGGTTTGATGCAGGGGTTCTTGGATCTTGAACCGAGCGACGAACGCGAGGACAAGCTCAAGGCGAAGGCATCGCGCCGCCAGGCGATCTTCGTTGCCGGTGGCAGTACGCAGGAGCGAACGCAGGCGAAAGCTCGCGCGATTGCGGAGCGATTCCAAGCACTCGTTAAAGCGGGCCAGCCCCAGGGCAGCATGGTCCTGCTGCTGGGCCGCATGACCAACGCCGATGTCTATGCGCAGGCCTTCCGCGACCAAGAGCTCGACTGCGTGATCGCAGGCGGCTCGGTCTTTGCCCAGGCAGCTGAGGGGCAGACGGCGCGTGCCACTCGCCAATCCGGCCGATACGGCGCAGGGCCTTATGCCGCTGCTCGCCTCGCCGATGTTTGCGCTCGGCGCCCAGGAGTTCCTGGCGCTGGCGACCAAACTGGACGACCAGACGGGGGAGACCTCGCGCCGCAACATCGATGCGGGCATCATGAGCGATTCCGATGTGCCGGGTTTGCAAGACTTGCCGCTCGTGACGCGCGCCCGCGAGGTGCTGCGGTATGCGCTTCGTCGCGTGGGCCGCGATTCGTTCGCCGCCATCGCGCGCG
>USCN01000065.1 GCA_900553165.1 uncultured Collinsella sp. | reverse complement strand
TCTCCCCGTTGGCGTCGCGCATTGCGCGCGGCCCTGCAAGGAGGTCATCATGGGTGCTCCCAAGACCGGCAATGTAAGGAACGTGGTGCTCGTAGGCCAAGGCGGGGTGGGCAAGACTTCACTCGCCGAGGCCATGCTCCACCTTTCCGGCAAGACCGCCCGCCTGGGTGGCCACGACGGCACCAAGCCCACGCTCGACTATGACCCCGAAGAGGTCAAGCGTTCGTTCTCCATCTCGACGACCATCGCGCCGATCGACTGGAAGGGCGCCCGCATCAACGTGCTCGATGCCCCGTGCTACCCCGATTTTATCGGCGACGCCTTTGCCGCGATGAGCGTCTGCGAGACGGCTCTGTTTGTGGTCGACGCCGAGGCCGGCCCGCAGCCTACGACGGTTAAGCTCTGGTATGCCGCCGAAGACCTGCGTCTGGCGCGTGCGGTGTTCGTAAACCGCCTGTCGCGCTCCGAGGCCAGCTTTGCGACCACCATGGACCTGCTGCAGGAGCGCTTTGGCACGCGCCTGGGCGCCGTGACCCTTCCCTGGGGCGAGGGCGAGGACTTTGACGGCATTATCGACCTGGTGCGCATGAAGGCGCGCCATTGCAACGGCACCGAAGCCGTTGAGTCGGAGATTCCCGAGGAGTATCGTGCCCAGGCCGAGGAGGCCCACGACCATCTGTGCGAACTGGTGGCCGAGGCTGACGACGAGCTGATGATGAAGTATTTGGAAGGCGAGGAGACGCTGACACAGGAGGAGCTTGAAGGCCTGCTGTCGAAGGCGATCGCCGAGCGCATCTTTGTGCCGGTCTTTGCGGGCGATTGCATTAAGGAGCAGGGCGTCAACTCGCTGATGGATGACATCGCGACGTACTTCCCAGCGCCGACCGACTATGGCGAGATGCCGCTCATCGACGGTGATTCGCTTAAGATCTCGAGCGACGATGACCGTCCGGTGGCGTTTGTGTTTAAGACCCTGGCCGATCCGCAGCAGGGCCGCATCAGCTTTATCAAGGTACTGACGGGCACGCTTGAGCCGGGCCTTGAGCTGGTCAACGCGCGTACCCGCAAGAGCGATCGTCTGGCTCACCTGTATGTGATGTGCGGCCGCGACATGACCGAGGTCGGTCACGCCTATGCCGGCGACATTATCGTGGCGCCCAAGTTGGCGGCAGAGACGGGTGACACGCTCTCCATTACCGGCAAGGTCGAGGCGGCGGCGTTTAAATTCCCCAACTCTCAGTATCGCATCGCCATCGAGGCCGAGAACCGCGGCGACGAAGAGAAGCTCTACACGTTTATCGAGAAGGCATGCAAGGCCGATCCGACTATGAGTATCGACCGCGACGAGGAGACCGGCCAGACCATCATCTCTGCGGTGGGCGAGGCGCAGGTTTCGGTCCTGCTCAATCGTTTGGAGGATCGCACCAAGGTTGCGGCCAAGAGCGTGCCGATCCGCATTCCGTATCGCGAGACCATCCGCCGCACGGCGAGCGCGCAGGGCCGCCACAAGAAGCAGACCGGCGACTGCTGGCTGCGCGTTGAGCCGCTCATTGGGCCCGACGGCACGAGCGATGGCTATGAGTTTGTGGACGAGGTCGTGGGCGGCCGCATTCCGCGCTCGCTGATCCCCGCCGTGGACAAGGGCGTTCAGGAGACCATGAAGGACGGCATCATTGCCGGCTACCCGCTTACGGGGATTCGCGTGGCTGTGTACGACGGCTCGTATCACAGCGTCGACTCCAACGAGATGGCGTTCCGCGCGGCGGCTCGCATTGGCCTGCGCAAGGCATGCGCCGACGCCGATCCGGTGGTGCTGGAGCCCATCGAGGAAATCACGGTGACTATCCCCGAGAGCTACGCCGGCGCCGTGATGGGTGACATCTCGGCCTCGCGTGGTCGCGTGACGGGCATGGAGACCGATGAGCGCGGAGACACCGTGGTCATTGCTCAGGCGCCGCTGGCCGAGCTGACGGATTATTCGACGCGCCTGCGCTCCATCACGCGCGGCACGGGCGACTTTACCATGAAGCCTGCCGGCTATGAGCAGGTGCCTTATGACGTTCAGGCCAAGCTGGTCGAGCGCTATGAGGAGGGCCGCGCCAAGTAGCGTGGGGCTTTGCCTGCAACATGCATGCCGATGCGAGGGCCGCCCTGGGTAACCGGGGCGGCCCTTTTTGATCCCTTGGGGACGGAGGAAAACGGATCATTTTAGGTTTTGGGGCAGCTTGGTCGGTCCTAGTCTCCCGAGGCCTGGTTGCGGCCGGTAGCGTAGTCGATCTGCACGTGCGGCTGCAGGTTGTAGCAATATACGTGGAAGCAGAGGGTCTTGCCGTGGTCCTCGACCGATTGCGCCTCAAGGCGCACGCCGCGGCAGACGAGCTCCTCTTCGTTATACATGGGCGTGACGCGGTAGAGCACATGGTTGCCCGTATCGCGAATATAGTTGAGAATCTGCTCTTCAAACGGCAGCATACCCGTCTCGTTGAGATAACGCGTGCCGGTGAGGAGATTCTTGCGATTGGCGTTCTCGCCGCAGAGTGACCAGGCGATAAGGTGGCAGCGGTTGTAGAGGCTCTGGCCCGGAATAAAGTCGTAGCGCTGCTGGTGCCACCCGGCGGGGTGGATACGCGAGATGTCGCCGCGCTTGCCCTGTCCGAGCGACTCGGGGCCTACGCAGGCGAGCGCCTTGCGAGTGCGGCCCAGGCTGTCGAGCTTGGAGAATTTCTTAAAGCAGCCTTCTTCGGCGGCACGCTCATACTCGTCAAGCGTGAACGACGGCGTGCCGAGCGGGTGCGTGCTGTCGGCGCGAAGGGCAACGTAGGGATTGCCGGCGTAGTCGGGAATGCTGCTGAGATAAACACCGCGGGCGCGGTTGAGGTCGGGGTTTTCGACCTCGTCGATGGGGGTGGCGGCACTGTCCGCGGAGGCGTTGTCATCGGTGCCGGACGCGGCGGATTCAGAGCCATCGCCAGAGTCTTGGTTGTTTTGGGAGTCCTCGGAGCTGGCTGTTCCCGATTCGAGCCGGGCGACCAGGTCTGCCTCGTTGCCGGTGCGCTTGGGACTCTCGTTTTGCTTCTCGGCCAGAGCTACCGCCTGTTCATCGCTTTGCGGCGACAGCAGCTTGGGAGCTCCGTCGAGCGATCCCGTAAACAGCGCAAACCCCAGCACCACGGCGGTGCCGATGGAAAGGACTTGCTTGTAGGCGGACTTGCGCGACATGGAGGCTCCTGGATGGACGGTTGGGAATCTACCAGTCTAGCAGGAGCCGGCAGGGGCCGTTCTGTCGAACAAATACTCAAGATTTGGGATAGACGCTACTGATTCATTTGCCTCATATGGAGCTGCGGTGGTTGTGTATGTGGGGCTATTTTGCGTTTCCCCAGATAAAACCCGCCAAAATAAACCTGTCCCTTATTGGCAGGTTACTGATTCATGGCACCGTGAATGTAGGGGGTGACCTCGGGGGAGATATGGTCGCAGCCCAGCTCGCGCAGCGCGGACTCGATGGCGGCGGGCAGCGGGGTTTTGCCCTCGGCGTCAACGGCGTTGCCACCGAGGGTAGCAATCTTGGCGACATCTGCGGGTGCGGCCTCGATATGCATGCAGCCGCCGATCAAGCGCGCGCGTACCTGTGCCAGATCAAGATCGTGCAGGTAATCCTCGCAGGCGCGGATTAAATCGACCTTCTCGCGCGTAAGCTCCTCGCCCGTGGGGACGCGGGTGGCAAGACATGCTCCCGCCGGCAGGTTCCAAACGGGATAGCCCCATGCGCGCAGCAGCTCGCGCTCTTCGTCCTTGGTAAAGCCGACCTCCATGAGAGGGGAGCGTACGCCGAGCTCTTTTGCCGCACGCATGCCGGGGCGGTAGTCACCGCGATCGCTTGCATTGCTGCCATCGATGACGGTGGGAAAGCCGAGCGACTTGGCGTGGTTGACGATGGCGGTAAAGCCGGCGTGCTTGCAGTGGTAGCAGCGATTGGCATCGTTGCAGGCTACCTGGGGGAGCTGCAGCTGATCCACCGAAAGATTGAGCACGGGGAGTTTAAAATGCGGTCCTTCATTGGCTTGTCCATCAACGGACCGCTCAAACGAAGCCTGCTCGGGCGTGCCGATGAGCGGCGTGGTGAGATGGACGAGGAGGGTATTGGTAGGCATGATGCGGGCGCATACGGCGGCCAAAAAGCTGCTGTCGACGCCACCGGAAAACCCGATAGCCACGCGCCCGTATGCCAAAAGCAGCTGTTCGAGCGCCGATAGCTTGTCTTGAAGCTCCTCTGCGGGTGCCGTGGTGTCTAAAATCATGAAACGATCCTTATCGTTGAGTACTCGATTGAAAACTATAATCCTAATGCGTTACTTGCCATAAGACTTCTATCTGTGTAACGAAAGTGCAATATGGTATATACGTTATATACAAGTTGTCAAATGCGGTAGAGTTGCGGCAATGCGACAGCGAGAGTCGATGGGGGACCGATATGATCAAGGCTGTTATTTTTGACATGGATGGAACGCTGGTCGATACCGAGCGTTTGGGGATTAGGGCCTGGAAGGCAGGCGCCGCTGAGCTGGGGCTCGCGATTGATGAAGCGCTGATCCATCAGTTTATCGGTCGCACGCTACCCGATGTCATGAACATCCTCGATAAGCATTACGGCAGCCACGAGACCGCCGAGGCGATCTATGTCCGCCACAAGGAGATTCGCGACGAGATGGTCAAGACCGATCTGGAGCTTAAGGCCGGCGCTGCCGAGTGCATAGACGAGCTGTTGGCTGCGGGCTATCACGTAGGCCTTGCAACGTCATCGCGCCATGTTACGGCCGAGCGCAACCTTAAAGCATTCGGTCTTTTTGACAAGTTTGAAACGGTAACGTGTGGCGAGGACGTCGTGCATGGCAAGCCCGACCCCGAGATGTATCTGCTCGCCTGCGAGCGCGCGGGCTTTACTCCCGAGGAATGTGCCGTGGTCGAGGATTCGCGCAACGGCTGCGTCTCGGGCATTACGGCTGGCTGCCACGTCTTTGCCGTCCCCGATATCGTGCCGCTGCCGCAGGACGTGGTGGATGGCTGCGAGGCCGTGCTCGATACGTTGTTCGATCTGGCGGCGGCGGTCAAGGCCGTGCGCTAGACAATTGCGGCGTTGAAACGAGCAATTGCTTACGTTTGCGCTTAAACAAAAGGGGTCCGGCAATGGTCGGGCCTCTTTTGCTTGAGCGGCGACTTAGCATACTTGCGGGCGTGCTATAGATACGCACCGAGGTTGATGGCCGTGGCGTCGGTCTGGCTGCTTGCCTGGGTGCTGGCGCGTTCCAGCAGGAACGGACGTACCAGTTCTTGGCGGTTGATGTCCTCGGCGGCGGTGACTGCGGTGACGGTGCGCGCTGTAGAGCCGACGCGGATATGCTTGGTCTTTGCTGGGGCCTTGTTCTCGATTTGCTCCATGAGCAATTGAACGCCCTTGCGGCCAATCTCGTAGCCCGGGGGCGCTACCGTAGTGAGCGGGACCGATCCGCTCCAAGCGAGCGGGTTGCCATCGCAACCTGCTACGCGTACTTGCCCGGGGACGGCGATGCCTTTGTCGACCAGCGCCGAGATGACGCCCGAGGCCAGCACGTCGGTCAGGCCGACGACAAAATCGGGGCGTTCGTCGGCGGGGCGCGCGGCGATTTGGGTGCCGATGCCGTAGCCGTCGGCGGCGGTATTCCATTCGCCGGCGTCGATGACTTCGATCTTGATATCGGGATGTAGGGCGAGCGCCTTATGAATGCCAAGGACGCGCAGGGTGAGTTGCATAAATGCTGCTCGGCCGACGACGACAATATGGTGCGCGCCGCGGGCGATGGCGAGCTCGGCGATGATGCGGCCTTGTGCCTCGTTGTCGGCGGCCACGTAGTAGCCGGGCTCGGAGCAATGGATGTCCAGATGGACGATCGGCACGGGCATCTTGGTCAGGGCGGGGTGCCAGTCGGGGGATGCCATGGGCTGAACCATGACGCCGGACATCTGGGTGCCCATAAAGTAGCGCAGGTAATGGTCCTCGAGAATATCGTCGTTATCGGCGTTGGCGATGAGCAGGTCGTAGCCGTGCTTGCGGGCCTCGTTGTGGGCGCCGCTGGCGATTTGGAGTGAAAAGCCGTGGTCGAGACGGGGGAGCACCAGGCCAAAGGACTTGGTGGCGCCGCCCGCGAGCTGACGAGCGCTTTGGTTGGGCAGGTAGCCCAGTCGATTGATGGTTTCGTTAATGAGCTTGAGGGTCTCGGGACGCAGCTTTTCGGGGTGGTTGAGCGCGTTGGAAACCGTGCCCAACGAAACCCCGGCCTCGCGCGCGACGTCGCTGATTTTTACCTTTGCCATAGCGGCCCCTTTGATGCGTTTCAAGTACAAGCCAGATTGTAGCATCGCCCGCCCCTAGGGTGTCAAAACCTGCCAATTAGGGACAGGTTTATTTTGGTAGGTTTTATCTGGGCAAACGCTGGAGCCCAAACCACCACAAAGGTGCCTGTCCCCATCGTGGTGGTTTGGGCATGTGTGCATCGAGTGGTATCTAAGTTGAGATACCACTTCTGGTATATCAGCTTGCGCTTGCGTGAGTACAATACTCGAACGTTATGCGTCTCAGCGCCCCCTGTGCGTGGACGTTTTGCAGTCAAGCGGACGAAGGGATTTATCCTATGTGCGGAATTGTCGGCTACACCGGCTCTGATATTGCAAAGAACATCCTGGTCACAGGCCTCAAGCGTATGGAGTATCGCGGCTATGACTCCTCGGGCGTCGCGCTCGAGGTGGGCGAGGGCGCCGCGGCGCACCTCGACGTTATCCGCCGCGTGGGCAAGGTCGCGGGCTTGGAGAGCGAGCTTTCCAACATCGACAGCGACGCTACCTGCGGTATCGGCCACACCCGTTGGGCCACCCACGGCAAGCCCTCCGTCGTTAACGCTCACCCCCACACCAGCTGCGACGGTCGTATCGCCATCGTCCACAACGGCATCATCGAGAACTTCGCCGAGCTGCGCGAAGAGCTGGAGGGCCGCGGCCACCACTTTAAGAGCGAGACCGATACCGAGGTCTTCGCGCATCTGATCGAAGAGGCTTATGCCGAGACGCACGACCTGATGGCCTCCGTGCGCGAGGCTTGCGCCCACGTGGTCGGTGCCTATGGTCTGGCCGTCGTGTGCGCTGACGAGCCCGGCGTGATCGCCGTGGCCCGCAAGGATTCCCCGATCGTGGTCGGCGCGGGCGAGACCGGCGCCTATGTCGCCTCCGACGTCATCGCGCTCATCGACGCCACCCGCGATGTCGTGGTGCTCGAGGACGGTCAGTTTGCCAAGCTTACGCCCGCAGGCGTCGAGTACACCGACGAGGCCGGCAACGTTATCGAGCCCAAGGTCACCCACATCGACTGGGACCTGGACATGGCAGAAAAGGGCGGTTATCCCGACTTTATGCTCAAGGAGATCCACGAGCAGCCGGAGGTATTAAAAAAGACGATTCTTCCGCGCCTCACAAAAGGTCTCCCGGACCTCTCCGATGAGAAGATCCCGGATGAGCTCTTAAAGCGGATCA
>USCN01000064.1 GCA_900553165.1 uncultured Collinsella sp. | reverse complement strand
TCTTGGGAGCGCGACGGCCAGCGCCGGAGCAAGCTTGAGGTCATCGTCGATGAGATCGAGTTTATGAGCTCCCGTGGTGGCCAGGGTGGCTACGATCAGGGCGGTTACGCCCCCGCAGCTCCCGCGCCCGCAGCACGTCCTGCCGCACCGGTGGCTACGCCGCCCGCGGTCGACGTCTACGATGAGGACATCCCGTTCTAAGGGTTGTTCACCTATTTTTGAGTGAGAGGCGGCTTCGGTTCGCCGAAGTTGCCAAACGAAAGGTATTTTGACATGGCTAATGATTTTTCTGCACGTCAGCCGCGTCGTAAGTACTGCCAGTTCTGCAAGGAGAACACTGAGTTCATCGACTATAAGGACACTCAGCTTCTCCGTAAGTACATGACCGACCGTGGCAAGATCAAGCCCCGTCGCGTCACTGGCGCTTGCACGCAGCATCAGCATGACATCGCCAACGCCATCAAGCGCGCCCGCGAGATGGCTCTCCTGCCGTACACCGTCCCCGTGGTTTCCTCTCGTGGCAACCGCGACCGCGGCTAAGAAGGGAGACGCATCATGAAGGTTATTCTTCTCGATGAGATCAAGGGCAAGGGCGGCGAGGGTGACGTCGTAGAGGTCGCTCAGGGTTACGCTGAGAACTTCCTGTTCCCCAAGAAGCTCGCTGTTGCCGCCACCAAGGGCAACCTCAAGCAGCTTGACGAGCGTCGCAACAACATCGCCAAGCGCGAGGCCGTCCGTCTGGCTACCGCCAACGAGACCAAGGCTGCCTTCGAGGGCAAGACGGTCACCGTTGACGTCAAGGTCGGCGACGAGGGCATCCTCTTTGGCTCCGTTACCGCCGCTATGATCGCTGACGCCATCAAGGCTCAGCTCGGTATGGACATCGACCGCAAGCGCGTCGAGCTCGGTAAGCCCATCAAGGTTGCCGGTGCCCACACCGTTGCCATCTCGCTGTACCGCGAGATCAAGGCCGAGGTTGTCGTTCTCGTCGGCGTTACCGCCGAGGAGCTCGCTGCCGAGGCTGAGGTCGAGGAGGCCGCTGAGGTCGCCGAGGCCGAGACCGCCGAGGTCGAGACTGAGGCTGCTGCCGAGTAGCATTTGCTGCAACGCAACAATCTTGTTCTAAGAAGGGCGCTCTGGAAAACCAGGGCGCCCTTTTATTTTTTGCGCTGAGTGAGTGTCATGGTGAACGTTGCGTCGAAGTCCTATATACAGGACCGTTCATCCGTTTGGTTCGGTGATGATTGGCGGCGCGCGGCGCGTTTTGGGACCGTGGCTGATACTATGGATGCTCGCAAGCGATATGAATGAGGATGCTCATGGCATATGACGATAGGGAGACCGGGCTGACGGTTGAGGACCGCGGCTCAAAGTTGGGTCTTCCCCAAAACCAAGATGCAGAGGCCAATGTACTGGCCGCTATGCTGCTATCGCCCGAGGTGGTCGAAGAGGCCCAGGTCGAGCTGCAGCCCGATGACTTCTACCGCCCCATTCATAAGACCATCTATACCGCGATGGTCGATATGTACAACAGCCGCATTCCCATCGACTCTATCTCGCTGATCGATTACCTGCGAAGCATCAACAAGCTCGATGCCGTGGGTGGCGAAGCGTACATTTTGGAGTTGATGGGTCAGACCCTGTCGCTCGTGAACTGGCAGCACCATGCCGCCATCGTCCGTCGCGACTCGATGCTGCGCGAGCTGATCGGCGCCACCAACGAGATTAACGCGCTGGCCTATAACGCCCCCACCGACACCAAAGAGGTCGTGGAGCTGGCCGAGAGCAAACTGCTCAAGGTCACGGCACGCGAGGTCAAGTCGAGCTACAAGACGCTGACTGAGTTTATGGTCGAGGCCTATAACGAGGCCGAGGAAGTGTGCCAGGCCGGTGGCCAGGCTGCGGGCGTGCCCACGGGCTTCCCATCGCTCGACCGCATGCTCATGGGCTTCCGCGAGGGTCAGCTCATCATCATCGGCGCCCGTCCTGCTGTAGGTAAGACGTCGTTCGCCCTGAATCTGGCGCTCAACGCTGCCGCTGCCGGTTATACCGTCGGCTTCTTCTCGCTGGAGATGTCGGGCAAGGAAATTGCCCAGCGTCTGATTTGCGCCTACGCCATGATCTCGATCAGTGACTTCCGCATGGGCCGCATTAGCCCCGAGCAGTGGGCCAATATCAACGAGGCCACGCAGACCTTGTCCAAGCTCGATATTCTGATTGACGATACGCCCGGCACCACAGTGACCGAGATTCGCGCCAAGAGCCGCCGCATGCTCCATAACAAGGAGAAGGCAATCATCATCCTGGACTACCTGCAGCTGGTGAGTCCTCCGCCGGGACGCCGCTCCGAGAGCCGTACCGTCGAGGTTTCGGAGATGTCGCGTGGTCTGAAGATCATGGCCAAGGAGCTCAAGATCCCGCTCATCGCGCTGTCGCAGCTTTCGCGTCAGGTTGAATCCCGTACCGGCAAGCGCCCGCAGCTTTCCGACCTTCGTGAATCGGGCTCCATCGAGCAGGACGCCGATATCGTTATGTTCTTGGACCGCTCCGCCGACGAGGCCGAGGCCTCGCGCGACGATCGACCCGACGAGGGCGTCACGCGTATCGTCGTGGCCAAGAACCGTTCGGGCCCGATCGGCGACGTCGACCTGATGTTCCTGCCGGCATCCACCAAGTTCTATGAGCTTGATGGGGCACATGCCGAGGAGTAGGACAGGCGCCCGTTGCACGGGTATACTGGGAATGTTTTGTGCTTCTGCGTGCCGGCGTGGCGCGTAGACAGTCCATGAATGTAAGGAGTAAACATGCCGTCAACCGTTTTGGTCGGTGCCCAGTGGGGCGATGAGGGCAAGGGTAAGATTTGCGACCTGGTCGCCGGCGACTTCGATGCCGTCGTGCGCTACTCGGGCGGCAACAACGCCGGTCACACCATCGTCGTCAACGGCAAGAAGTACGGCCTGCACCAGGTGCCCTCCGGCATCATGTATTCCGACCACGTGTCGGTGATCGGTAACGGCTGCGTCGTCAACCCCAAGGTTGTCCTTGAGGAGATCGATATGTTCGAGGCCGACGACATCACCACCAAGAACCTCAAGATTAGCGGCAACGCGCATGTCATCATGCCGTACCACATCGATCTGGATGGCGCCTTTGAGCAGAAGCTCGGCAAGAAGAACATCGGTACCACCAAGCGCGGCATCGGTCCGTGCTATCAGGACAAGATGGCCCGCATTGGCCTGCGCATGCAGGACATGCTGGACGAGGCGCTGTTCCGCGACAAGCTGGAGACCGCTCTCGCCCGCGTGAACCCCGAGCTCGAGCTCATCTACAACCTGCCCACCTACACCGTGGACCAGATTTGCGACGAGTACCTGCCGATGGCCGAGCGCCTGCGTCCCTACATCACCGAGACGAGCCTGCTGCTCAACAACATGATCGATGAGGGCAAGAACCTGCTGTTTGAGGGCGCCCAGGCGACGCTGCTCGACATCGACCATGGCACCTATCCGTACGTGACGTCTTCCAACTGCACCGCCGGCGGCGCCATTACCGGTTCCGGCGTCGGCATGAAGAACGTCGACCGCGTGCTGGGCGTCATGAAGGCCTATATCACCCGCGTCGGTTCGGGCCCCATGCCCACCGAGCTTTCCTATGAGTCCGAGGCCGGTCACACGCTGACCGAGGAGGGCTATGAGTACGGCGTGACCACCGGTCGCCGTCGTCGCTGCGGCTGGTTCGACGGCCCCATTGCCAACTACGCCTCGCGCGTCAACGGCCTCACCGATATCGCCATGACCAAGCTCGACGTGCTTTCGGCCTTCGACACCATCAAGGTGTGCGTGGCCTACGACGTCGATGGCGAGCGCTATACCAGCGTGCCCGAGCATCAGGTTCGCTTTGAGCACGCCAAGCCCATCTACGAGGAGCTTCCTGGCTGGAAGTGCGATATCACCGGCTGCCGCAGCTTTGAGGAGCTGCCGCAAGAGGCTCAGGACTACGTGGCGTTTATCGAGGATCTGGCACACACCCGCGTGACGTTCATTGGCGTTGGCGCTGGTCGAGAGCAGATCATCAACCGATTCTGGAAGTAATCGGGACTATTTGGTTATTGCGATATACCCCTTTGCAGCCCGGACGGGCGGCCGAGGGGTATATTTGCTTGCAAAGGGCTCGCGCGGAGCGGGCCGTTAATCCATAGAGGAGGCACCCTTGAAGGCGGACACTCAAACCATCGACATCCTGTTGTTGGGCAGCGGCGGCCGCGAGCATGCTCTGGCAGCCAAGCTCGCAGCATCACCGCGCGCCGGCAAGCTCTACATCGCGCCGGGTAACGGCGGCACCGCGAGCTGCGGCGAGAATGTGGTTCTCGACGATTGCGATCCTGCGGCCGTGGCGGCGTTTGCCCAGAGCCATGGATGCGGACTCGTGGTGATTGGCCCCGAGGCTCCGCTCGTGGCGGGCGTTGCAGACGCCGTCCGCGCGGCGGGCATCCCGTGCTTTGGCCCGGGTGCCGAGGGCGCCCAGATGGAGGGCTCTAAGCTGTTCTCCAAGCAGCTCATGGAGCGCGCCGGTATCCCGACGGCAGCCTATGGCTCATTTACCGACGAGGCTTCGGCTCTTGCCTATGTGCGCGAGCAGGGCGCTCCGCTGGTCGTCAAGGCCGACGGCCTTGCCGCGGGCAAGGGCGTTATCGTGGCAACCGAGCTTTCGCAGGCCGAGGAGGCTGTGCGTGAGTGTTTTGGCGGCACCTTTGGCGATGCCGGCAACACGGTGGTCATCGAGGAGATGCTGACCGGCCCCGAGTGCTCGCTGCTGGCCTTTACCGACGGTAAGACCGTGCGTCCCATGGCCACCTCGCAGGATCACAAGCGTGCGCTCGAGGGCGACAAGGGCCCCAACACGGGCGGCATGGGCGTCTACAGCCCGGTGCCCATCGTGACCGACGAGGAGCACGCCACCATGGTGAAGGTCATGGAGCAGACCGTGGCAGAGCTCGCTGCCGAGGGTATCGACTATCGCGGCTGCCTGTACGGCGGCTTTATGCTCACCCCTGCCGGCCCTAAGGTGCTGGAGTTCAATGCCCGCTTTGGCGATCCTGAGACGCAGGTCGTGCTGCCGCGCCTTAAGAACGACCTGGTCGAGGTCATGCTGGCTTGCGCCAACTGCGAGCTCGATCAGATTGAGCTCGATTGGCGTGACGAGTGGGCCGTGGCCGTTGTCCTGACGAGCGCGGGCTATCCCGGCAGCTACGAGAAGGGCAAGGTCATTACCGGCATCGAGGATGCCGAGGCTATGGAGAACGTGACGGTGTATCACGCCGGTACTGCCGTGGTGGACGGCGAGCTCGTGACCAACGGCGGTCGTGTGCTCGCCGTGACCGCGCTGGGCGATACGTTCGAGAACGCTCGCGACCTTGCCTACGAGGCCTGCGAGAAGATCAACTTTGAGGGCAAGACCCTGCGTCACGACATTGGTCTGCGCGCGCTGCGCGGCCGCGATGCCTGGGATGCCTAAAATCCGAGAGGAATGAGACGGATGGACGAGAAGAACGAAGAGCTCGTGGACGCGCAGATCGTCGAAGAGGACGGCCGCATGTATGGGCACGCCGAGGGCGAGCCGGGTGGCGAGGTCGCTGACGAGCCGGCGCTGGTGCTGGGCGACGACGACCCGCACGATGCCGAGCTACACGAGAAGATTCTTTCGGAGGAGTGCGCCTGGAAGGGCAAGATCCTCGACGTCCACCGTCTTGAGGTTGAGCTGCCCAACGGTCACCGCAGCGCCCGCGATATCGTTCGCCATCCGGGTGCGGCGGCCGTTGTGGCACTGACCGAGAGCGGCAAGATCGTGCTGGTACGTCAGTATCGCACCGCCATCGACCGCGTGACGGTCGAGATTCCCGCCGGCAAGCTCGATCCGGGCGAGGACCCGCTCGATTGCGCCAAGCGCGAGTTGCATGAGGAGACGGGCTTTAGGGCTGGTCGCATTCGCTTTTTGACGTCGATTGTCACGACCTGCGGTTTTTGCGACGAGATCATTCACATCTACCTGGCCACCAAGCTCGAGTTTGATGCGCCCGATCCCGACGATGACGAGTTTGTCAACGTCGACCTGGTGCCACTGCATGAGCTGATCGATGCCGTGCTCGACGGCAAGATCGAGGATGCCAAGACCGTTGTGGGTGCCTTGGCTTGCGACAGCATTGCTCATCGTTTGGGTGGAGCGGAACTTTAACGAGCGGGGATGATCCCGCGGGTTTGTGTAAGTCAGCGAAAGTGCTCCATTTGAGACAAGGTGGCCTAAAAGAGGAGGGAAGCGTATAGATATACGCGACCGACGATTGAAGGCCAGATTGTCCAAATGGAGCACTTGCAGCGTCGAGACGAAACGCGGTTTGGTAAAACCGCGTAAGGTGACTATGTTTAAGAGGTTTCTTTCGTATTACGAGCCCCAGATGGGGCTTTTTGTTGCTGATACTGTTTGTGCTCTGGTGCTTGCCGCCATTGACCTGGCGTTCCCCATTATCCTGCGCAATTTGACCGGTGGGCTGTTTACTCAGGGTCAGGCTGCCATTATGCAGGCGCTCGGCATGATCGCGGTGGGCTTGGTGCTGATGTATGCCGTCCGCTGCGCCTGCCGCTATTTTGTGAGCTATTGGGGTCACGTGATGGGCGCGCGTATGGAGTCCAAAATGCGCGAGGACCTGTTCGACCAGTATGAGCGCTTTAGCTTTGCATACTTCGACCGCAACAGCTCGGGCGACATGATGAGCCGCGTGGTCAACGACCTGTTCGATATCTGCGAGGCGGCGCACCATGTGCCCGAGTGGATCATCATCTGCGGTATCGAGATTATCGGCTCGTTTGTGATCCTCTTTACCATTGCCCCGGTGCTGGCGCTCGCCATGGCCGTGGTGACGGCGGCGTTTGCGGTCATCATGTTTTGGCAGAACATGCGCATGCGCGAGGTCTTTAGCGACAACCGCAAAAAAATCAGCGGCATCAATGCGCAGCTGCAGGATTCGCTGGCGGGCATGCGTGTGGTCAAGAGCTTTGCCAATGAGGAGACCGAACGCTTCAAGTTCCGCGCCTCAAACAATCGCTATCTTTCGTCCAAGGAGAACATGTATCACGCCATGGGCGTCTATACCGCGACGTATGGCCTGCTCTCGGGTGTGCTCTATGTGATCGTGGTGCTGCTGGGCGGCTGGCTGGTCGCCCAGGGACAGCTGCAGGCGGTCGATATGGCGACCTTTGCACTCTATATTTCGCTGTTCTGCACGCCGCTTGAGACGCTCGTCAATTCGGCCGAAACGTATCAGAAGGCTATTGCCGGCTTTAAGCGTATGGACGAGGTGCTCTCGACCGCGCCGGATATCCAGGACAAGCCGGATGCACTGCCACTGAAGAATGTGCAGGGAGAAGTAACCTTTGAAAACGTTTCGTTCCATTATGAGGAGTCGAAGGAGAATGTGTTAAGCAATGTGAATCTGCATGTCCCGGCAGGAGACTATGTGGCGCTGGTGGGCAGCTCCGGCGCCGGAAAGACGACACTCTGTTCTCTGCTTCCGCGTTTTTACGATGTGACAGAAGGATCGATCACTCTGGATGGTGTGGATGTCCGGGAAGTATCCCAGC
>USCN01000063.1 GCA_900553165.1 uncultured Collinsella sp. | reverse complement strand
CAGCCGCGGCTCGTCGCTTTGGCCCGGCACGGTGACTTTAAGGTTGCGGCGCCCGGGCAGCACTTCGAGCTCCTCAATCTGCACGGCATCGAGCGCAGAACTATCAAGTTGTGCCAGCTGCTGCTCAATGAGCCTCTTAATGAAGCGCTCAATTTCATCCTCATACGCGCCCGGGTCTGAGCTGTCGATCCGCACAAGCTCCTGCGCAAGCCGCCAGGCAAAATCCTCATCAACCATATGCAACCTCACAATCAGTTTGCTTTCCAAACCGATTGTAAGCCTCCTGAGAGATCCGCGACGTGGGCGTGGCAGTATTTACCGTTCGCAGGCCGAGCCAGCGCGTTTGCCGTCCGGGCGGGTTCACAAGCGACGCAGCGGGTACGTACCCTTCATGGACGACATGCTGTGCGACATATCTGCCTTTCGGTATCACCGGATACCTCCACAGGTCTTGGCAATAATGCCGGACCTGCCCGATTCTGCGGACGATCCGCGCAGGGAGCACCTATGTGAGCATCCGCTCGTCACGCATTTCCTGGGCACCCCGTTACACGTGTTGGCGCAGGGCAGCTGCGGACGTAAGGGCGATCGCATTGTCAGGCATGTTTGGAACGGGGAGAGGCCGTTTGATTCCGTGCGGCAGACGGAGTTTGGCCTCGATGTTGCGTCCCCACTCTTTACCCTGCTGACCCTGGCTTCCTCGGTCTCAAACGAGCGTCTAATCATGTGCATGTATGAGATGTGCGGCACCTTTGCCGTGTGCAAGATTGCGCCTCAGGTAAAGTCGGCACTTGAGCAGGCATACGGGGGCCGGTGGGGTGACGCACGGTCGGGCTGGGAAAACGTAAAGGATGTCTCGGGGAATCCAACGGACTTGTGGAAACGACCTCCCTTGATCGAGCTCTCTGAGCTTACAGAGTTCGTCGATAAGGTCCGGGGGCTCCGCGGCGCTAAATCGTTCATACGAGCCGCGAAATGCATTACGGGGGTGGCAGCATCGCCGCTCGAGGTCCAGGCTTCGATGCTGTTTGGCCTTACGAGGTTGCGCGGCGGCGAAGGGCTGAGCCTTACCAATAACGTTGAGATTCGTATGACGCGCAGCGCCCGCCTGATTTCGGGGCTTGATAGGCGCTATGCCGATATCCTGCTGGCAAATAAGGACGGCAGCCGAGAGTGTCTGGTTGAATGCCAGGGTAAAGCCATTCACGGATCCATTGAATCCAAGATTTCGGACTCCGATCGAACGACGGCGCTGCAAGCGATGGGATATCCCGTCATTCTGATGACCTATGGTCAGCTGGCCGACTCCGATGCCTTCCGCGTGGTGATGGAGCTCATCATGTCCTATCTCGATGTGCCGCTGAAAGACAAGACGCCGCGACAGCAGGAGCTCGAACGGCGGCTTCGTGAGGAGATTTTTATCGATTGGGCAGGAATGTAGCCGCGCGGGTGGAAAACGGTCGCGCGGACTAGAGTTTTGGTCACAAAAAGACTTATATTTCGCCTTGGAGGGGCCTTAAAAATGCTATCTAGAATAAGTTGTTTCGGAAAATGGACAGTCAACTTACATTCGGCACATAGAGATCGATTTTTACCTACTAAAGTCCCTGATAAAGCTGTTTATCAAAGCGGGTGTGCTTAGCGACTTGAGCCTCACTATCGATTATCTGAAAAAACTTGTTATGGGTATCATTTTAAAGTCGTCCGGAGCAACAAAATCGGCCCCCGTTTCGTGAAAACGGGGGCCGAATGGGCTTCGTGGTCTGTCTGGCAGGATTGGCGCCGGCGCTATTTAATCACGCGCACACGATACATCGACGGAATATGCTTGAGTGCCTCGATCGTGCTGCCGTCCAGGTGCTCATCGGTGTCGAACATGGTGTAGGCGTTCTCGCCAGCGGACTCGTTGGTCATGCGCTGCACGTTGGCGTTGTCCTTGGCGAGAATGGCCGTGATCTGGCCGATCATGTTGGGCACGTTGGCATGCAGGCAGGCAATGCGGCTTGCGGCGCGCGCCTTGCCCATGCTGCAGGCGGGGTAGTTGACGCTGTGCGCGATGTTGCCGTTTTCCAGGTAATCCTTGAGCTCGCTGATGGCCATGTCGGCGCAGTTGGCCTCGGCCTCGCCGGTGCCGGCGCCCGAATGCGTGGTGATAAACGTGTTGGGCATCTTGACGGTCTTGGGCGTGGCAAAGTCGCAGCTAAACCAGCTGAGCTTGCCCTCGCGCAGGGCAGCGTCGACGGCGTCCTCGTCAATGATGGTTTCGCGCGCGTAGTTGATGAGCACGGCGTCGGGCGCCAGCAGGTCGATCTGCTCGGTGCTGATCATGCCGATGGTATCGGCCTTGCTGGGCACGTGCACGGTGAGGTAGTCGCAGCCGCGGCAGAGGTCCTCGAGCGTGCCCACGCGCTGCACCTCGCGACTCAGCACCCATGCGTGCTCGACGGAAATGAACGGGTCGTAGCCGTAGACGTCCATGCCCAGATCGACACAGGCGTTGGCGACCTTGGAGCCCACGTTGCCCAGGCCGATGACGCCGATGCGCTTGCCCTTGAGCTCGCGGCCCACAAAGGCCTTCTTGGCCTTTTCGGCATCGACCTGAATCTCGGGGTCGTCGGCGTTGTCACGCACCCAGTTCATCGATTGCACCACGCCGCGGCTCGAGAGCACCAACATGCCCAGGACGAGCTCCTTGACGGCGTTGCTGTTGGCGCCGGGGGAGTTAAAGACGACGACGCCCTTCTTGGCGTACTCCTCGACGGGGATGTTGTTGACGCCGGCGCCGCAGCGGGCGATGGCGCGGATGCCCTCGGGCAGCTCGTAGCCGTGCAGGTCGGTGGAGCGCATCAGAATGGCGTCGGCCTCCTCGGCGGTGCCCACAAACTCGTAGCCCTCGCCAAATTCGACTTTGCCGTCCTTGGTAATGTCGTCGATGGTTTTAATCTTGCGCATGAAAAACTCCTTAGCGGATTTGTTTATAACAAGTGGTTTGAAGTGGCTGGTCGGCCCGCGTGTTGCGGGCTAGTTAGATCGCGGGCTCAAACTATGCTGCGCTTCGAAGTCCTTCACGTACGTGGCCAGCGCCTGCACGTCCTCCATGGTGACGGCGTTGTACACGCTGGCGCGCATTCCGCCGACGAGGCGATGGCCCTTGACGTTTTGGATCTGGTGCTCTGCCGCGCCCGCAACAAAGGCCGCGTCGAGTTCGGCGTCGCCGGTACGGAACGTGACGTTGGCGATGGAGCGGCTGTTGGCCTGCGCGGTGCCATGGAACAGCTCGCTGTGCTCGAGCAGGTCGTAGAGCAGGTTGGCCTTGGCCCAGTTGCGCTCGGCCATGGCGGCAAGTCCGCCGGTCTGCTCAACCCAACGGAACACCTTGCCGCACACGTAGATGCCAAAGGTGTTGGGCGTGTTGAGCATGGAGCCCTTGGCGGCCTGGGTCTTAAGGTTCATGTACTGCGGCGTCTGCGCAAAGGCCGGGCCGTCGGCGATCAGGTCGTCGCGCACGATGACCACGGTCACGCCAGCGGCGCCGGCGTTTTTCTGAGCGCCGGCGTAGATGAGTCCGTAGCGCTCGACGTCGAGTGGCTGCGACAAAAAGCAGCTCGAAACATCGGCGACCAGCGGCACATCGCCGCAGTTAGGCAGCTCGCGGTACATGGTGCCAAAGATGGTGTTGTTCTGGCAGATGTAGACGTAGTCGAGCCCGTCGCCCGCAGCCTCGGCGGCAATACGCGCGTTGATGTCGGCCATGTCGGGGATGCGGTCGAAGTTGGTGTCTTCGGAGCTCGCGAGCAGCACGGCCTCGCCGTACTTGGCGGCCTCCTTGTACGCCTTGTTGGCAAAGTTGCCGGTCACGATGTAGCCGGCGCGCCCGCGGCGCATGAGGTTCATGGGGATGCCCGCAAACTGCAGCGTGGCGCCGCCCTGCAAAAACAGGACACGGTAATTGTCGGGGATGCTCAGCAGGCGGCGTAGGGTTGCCTCGGCGTCGTCGATGATCTGCTGGTACATGCTAGATCGATGGCTCATCTCGAGCACGGACATGCCGCAACCGCGGTAGTCCATCATCTCGTCGGCGATCTCGGCGAGCACGCTTGTGGGCAGTGCGGCCGGGCCAGCTGAGAAGTTGTGCACACGTGCCATCTTCTAGTTCCCCCTCGTAGTCGTTTGAACGTTCGGGATACTTTAGCACAGTGGAGCGCTAGGCGCGACCGCATCACGGTAAAACTCGAGTGCGCCGCTATGATTTACAGGATGGTTACATGGGGGAGGGCGGTCGCAAGGTCTATATCGCCGGGATATACCGTGACAGGTACTCTTTGAGCGCGGGGTCGCACACATAGAGATACGTTCCTAACATGCCGCGCGTCATGAGGACGTAGTAGGCGTTGACGATGATCTTTTGCAGATCATCGTCGCTTGCCTTTTTCTTGGCAACGGCATCTTTGAAGTTTGCCCTGTTAACGTTGACTGCATCTTTGTTCGAATCGTAGTAAATGTCGGGACCCAGAATTACGAATCCGTAGTTGAGGTCGTAGCCTTGTACCGTATGAATGCATCCGACTTCGTTGACGGCGTTGGCGGAGTTAACCCAATCCTTCTGGGTTGAGTTCCAGCGTTTGGGAATGCCCTCGATGACGATATCGAACGCATCTTTGTTATTCTTCGTTTCCCACTTCCACGCAAAGCCTGCCATCATGCGGGATAGACCAACTTCTTCTTCCTTGGTTTGCTGCAGAGAGCAGAAGTCCTCAAATCGGTCGACGATTCCAAACTGGTATCTGGGGATATCGCTGTCCGGATCCCCGGCTCGCGAATCGTAAGGCTCCTATGAAAAGAGTGCTTTGAACTTCATGCCGGCATGCATGTACGCTTTGTTATCAAGCAGGTCGTAGACAAAATCGAGGTACTCATCGCCGCCACGCACGCGCATTTGGGTACTCAAGTTGAATTCTTCGGTCTCGATGCCGGCTTCTTCGAGTTGGTTGAGTCGCTGCTCAAGGCCATCTCGGTTGAGTCCCGATGCGCGGACTTGCTGTTTGGGGTCAAAGAACAGGTACGCCTTGTCGCAGCATTTGAAAATCCAATCCACCTGGCTGCTCGTGCGCGGCAAGCTGAGTCGTTCACATGTGTTGTAGAAAGCTCCGATGCCGGCGCCGGCGGATAAGTAGTTTCCCAGTCGGTGCGCCTCGTCGACAAGCAAGACGTCATACCGATCGTTTTTTGTGACGTCGTTGGGGCTCAGGATATCGCCGGGCTTTAACCCGGGGAGGAAGTGCGTGAGTTTTTTGAGCGTCTTGCTCAGAGACTCCATGGGCGTCACGAAGCCGACCCGCAGACCGGAAAGGTTCGGCTCATTTTTGATTTTGAACATGAGACTGATGGCGAGGATTGTTTTGCCTGTTCCCGGCGCGCCGTTCACGACGGTTACGCGCTCTTTCTTGGGACCGCCGTGTTTAATGTCTTCATGCTCTTGCTCGAGCCGCCTGTAAATCGCCTCAATCGTTTCGTATTGATCGGGCGTGAGCGTTTTGAAGGGCGAGAATTTGAACAGGTCGGTATTCTCGAGCTCTTCGATGGGGTGGATCGCATAGTTCTCTTCGCGAAGCTTTGTCCAGAGGTCTCTGAACTTCTGGCGATACTGAGGTCGCTCAAAATAATCGAACTGGGCATAGCCATTGTTGGCGTTGGTTACCTGGTATTTTTCGTCAGCGCAGAACAGCTCGATAAGTCGATTCTCAAACTCAAATGTTGCTGACTGATTGAAGGTTGGATTGTCAATCAGGAGGGTCCGGTCGAAGTCTTTGTCCACGTTTGCGGCGTGTTGCTTCATGCGGCGTCGATAATTGGTCGTTTGACCGATGTACGCCGTTTTGTTTTTACTGTTGGTCAGAATATAGAGAACGGGCCAACTCTCGTCATGGTGGAATCCGGGCTTTGGCGTGCCAAAGTCCTGCAGCGATTCGCTTGCCTCGAAGGGTTGGGGGAGGGGAAGCGTGTATTGTCGAAGGGCGAACTCATTACTCATGGTGGGCCGCCTTTCTGTATTCGCTGGAGCTGGTGTCGACGGGATAGCGCTCGCCGTTGCGTTTGAGTTTGGACGAGAGCGCCTTTGGGAGGTCGATTCCGTTTAGATCGGCGAAACGTAGGAGAAAGAGGAGCGTGTCGGCAACTTCGTCTTCGATGGCTTGGCGCTGATCAGGGCTATCGAACATTTCTGCAATGCGCTTGTCGCTCATAAAGCGGAAAAGCTGAAGGAGTTCGGAGGACTCTGTCGCTATGCCGATGGCAAGTTCCTTTGGAGTGTGATATTTGCGCCAATCGCGCGCATCACAAAAATCTCTGACTTGTTCTGTCATGGCAGTGAGCTTGTCCATCATCCGTAACCTCCCTGATGTTCATTATTTTATTATGGCCGTATCTGGAGTTTATTGCACATCAGTTGGGACGTGCGGTTTGTCCGGCCGCGATTGCCCGGTAGGAGGATTCACCGTGAAGATTGAAGTTGATGTAGACCAGCTGCGCGAGGGCTTGCTCGACTACGCGGGGAGCGCGGCTGGCGTGGGCTTTCCCGCTGCCATGCTCGACGTGATGGATATCGAGGACGAGTCGCCCCAAGAGCTCCTAGCCCGAGCCGAACGCGAAGGCCTCGACCTCCGCGACTTTGCTGTGGGTGACAGCTAGTAGCTGAAGAGGGACGGGCTGCTAGGAAGCTAGCGTGGCGATGACGGCTTCGTCGCCGGCATATATTAGGGTGTTGCCGTCGGGGATGATCGTTTGGCCGTCGCGCTTGAGCATCACCACGATAAAGGGGTGCTTGCCCTGCGGCACATCGCGAAGACGCTGGCCGGCCAGGCGACCGTGGGGGGTCACGGTGACCTCGCGCAGCGTAACCTCGGCACGCTCTTCAAACGTTGGCGCGGCCATCACCAGCAGGTCACCTTCCTCGATGACGGTATCGCCGTTGGGCAGCACCGGGTGCGCACCGTCGCGCAGCACCAAGACCACCAGCATGTCCGTCGCGCTGCCAATGTCCGCGAGCGAGCGTCCGGCAAACGGATGTCCAGCGCCCACCTTGAGCTTTACAAACGACATGCCGTCCTCGTCGCGGTAGTCGTTAAAGGTGCGGCGCACGTCGCCGGTCGCATCGATCATATCGAGCTTCTTCGCCACCGCCGGCAGCAGCGAGCCCTGCACCACAATGCTCGACACGGCAATCACAAACACCAGGTCAAATAGGTCGTGTCCGCCGGGAACGCCGGCCACCACGGCAAAGAGACTAAAGACGACCGAAGCTGCTCCGCGCAGACCCGCCCAGCTTACGAGCGCAACCTGGCGAGGGTTCGTCCTAAACGGCGCCAGCAGCATGCCTACGGCGATGGGGCGGCTCGCAAAGAGCATAAACGCCATGAGTGCCAGGCCCGGTAGCAGCATTTGCGGCAGGCGTGCGGGTGTAACGAGCAGGCCCAGCAAAAAGAAGATGGTCATCTCTGCCATCTCGGTGAGGGTGTCAAAGAAGTGCGCCATCTCGACTTTGCCGGTGATGTCGCTGGCACCCAGCACAATGCCGGCCAGGTATACAGCCAAAAAGCCGTTGCCGCCCAGGTAGCTCGGCAGCGCGTAGGCGACGATGGCCACGGCGAACAAAAAGATGGTCTGCGCGTCCTTGGCCGTTGCGTGCGCGCGTTCAATCAGGCGGCCCGCCGCCCAGCCGAT
>USCN01000062.1 GCA_900553165.1 uncultured Collinsella sp. | reverse complement strand
CGGGCCCGGACAGGTACGTTACTCTTTCTCCACCGCGCGCATGATCGCCTTGTAGATCTCCATCAGCGGAATAATCAGGAAGGCAAGGCCCAGGGCAGCGACAACGCCCTTGAGCTCAAGCGTTACGGGGCCAAAGAACATCTCGGCAAGCGTCGGCTGCACGGTTACGATCACCGTCAGCACCAGCGCCAGCGCGGCGGAAGCCCACAGCCACTTGTTCTGCTTCTTCATGGTGAACAGCGACGCACGACGGCTGCGCATATTGAAGCAGTGGAAAATCTCGACCATGTTGAGCGTGATGAAGGCCATCATCACGCCTTCCTCGTCGGCATTGCCGGCGATCATATCGGCGATGTGGATGTAGCCCATGTCAAAGTACACGCCCACAAAGAAGCTCGCCAGCACCAGCACGGTGATGATTAGGCCCTGGACCACGCAGTCCAGACCCATATGTCCGGCAAAGACACCATCCTTGGCGTTGCGCGGCTTGCGCTTCATGATGTCGCCCTCGGCGTCCTCCATGCCCAGCGCGAGCGCAGGGAAGCAGTCGGTAACCAGGTTCACCCACAGCAGCTGCACCGGCTGGAAGATGGTAAAGCCGATGAGCGTGGCGATAAACACCGAGAAGACCTCGGCAAGGTTGGCCGAAAGCAGGAACTGGATGACCTTGCGGATGTTGTCGTAGATGCGACGGCCCTCTTCGCAGGCACCGATGATGGTGGCGAAATTGTCGTCGGCAAGTACCATGTCGGCGACGTTCTTGGTGACATCGGTACCGGTGATGCCCATGCCCACGCCGATGTCGGCGCGCTTGATGGACGGGGCGTCGTTGACGCCATCGCCCGTCATGGCCACGATCTGGTCACGCGACTTCCAGGCCTCGACGATGCGGGTCTTGTGCTCGGGCTGGACGCGGGCGTACACGCCGTAGTCCTCGATGTGCGCGTCGAGCTCCTCGTCGCTCATGCGATCGAGGTCGGCACCGGTGATGGCATGGCTGCGATCGGTGACGATGCCCAGCTGCTTGGCGATGGCCACGGCGGTGTCGATGTGGTCGCCCGTGATCATGACGGTGCGAATGCCAGCGTCGTGGGCCTCGCGGATGGCTTCGGCGACCTCGGGGCGGACCGGGTCGATCATGCCGGACAGGCCGCAGAAGACCAAGTCGTGCTCGAGCGCAGCGGGGCTGCAGTCGCTCGGGACCTCGGTGTAGGTGCGGCTTGCCAGCGCCAGCACGCGCAGAGCCTCGTCGGCCATGGCCTTGTTGGCGGCCACGAGCTCGGCGCGACGCTCCTCGGTCAGCGGGACGACCTTTTCGCCCTCGTAGATATGGGTGCACAGGCCGATCACCACGTCGGGCGCGCCCTTGGTGTACTGCTCGTACTCGCCATCCAAGGTCTCGACGATCACGGACATCATCTTGCGGCCCGAGTCGAACGGGGCCTCGTCCACGCGCGGATGCTCGGCAGTCAGGCCGGTGAGGCCAGCCTTGCCGGCGTCGTTGACGAGCGCGCACTCGGTCGGCTCGCCCACGGCCTCGCCCAGCTCCTCGTCCCACTGAGCATCGGAGCACAGCGCCATGCCGGCCAGGAACTTCTCCTTGGGCGCAGCGAGCTCGTGCTTGACGACGGTCATCTTGTTCTGGGTAAGGGTACCGGTCTTGTCGGAGCAGATGGTCTGTGTGCAGCCAAGGGTCTCGACAGCAGAGAGCTTGCGGATAATCGCCTGGCGCTTGGCCATCTTGGTCACGCCAAGCGAAAGGACGATGGTCACGACGGCAACAAGGCCCTCGGGGATGGCGGCGACGGCGAGCGAGACGGCAACCATAAAGGTGTCGAGCAGGGCAGTCGGATCGGTAAGGACGTTGCCCACGCCGTGGCGGAGGATGTCAACGCCAAAGATGACGACGCAGATGACGATCACCATGATGGTGAGGATGCGGCTGAGCTCGGCGAGCTTCACCTGCAGCGGCGTGAGCTCTTCCTTGGCCTCGGCCAGGGCGCCGGCGATCTTGCCCATCTCGGTGTTCATGCCGGTGCCGACCACGACGGCGCGACCACGGCCGTACACGACGGTGGAGCCCATATAGCACATGTTCTTACGGTCGCCGAGCGGCACGTCGTCGGTGCCGGCGGCGAGCTCGATCACGTTGGCATGCTTCTCGACGGGCACGGACTCGCCGGTGAGCGCGGCCTCTTCGATCTTCATCGTGGCGCTCTCGAGCACGCGGCAGTCGGCCGGGACGGAGTCGCCCGCCTCGAGCATGATCACGTCGCCGGGCACGAGCTCGGCGCTCGGCAGGTGCACGAGCTTGCCGTCGCGTAGCACCTTGGACTGCGCCGCACTCATCTCCTGCAGGGCCTCGAGGGCCTCCTCGCTCTTGGCTTCCTGGACCACGCCCAGCACCGAGTTGACGATAACGACGAACATGATGATGGCAACATCGGCAAAGTCGGGCTCGCCCTTGACCATGCCCGTGAGCGCACTGATGACGGCGGCAACGATCAGCATGATGACCATAGGGTCAGCCATCTGTTCAAAGAAACGCTTCCACAGCGGCGTCTTCTCAGCTTCCTCGAGCTTGTTAGGGCCTGTCTTGGCGAGGCGCGAAGACGCCTCGTCGTTGCTCAGGCCGAGGTTCTCATCGACACCTTGGTCGCTGAGCACCTCCGCCGCGGCGGACAGGTATTCCTTTTGCATATAGAGTCCCCTCCTGGGATTCGGGCCACTCAGCAGATTGATGCCCGATCATAATTCCCAGGAGAAGGGCAAGGGCTCATCAAGGCTGCCGTGCTGAGCGGCAGTTGATAGTGGAGCTATGGTACCCCAAAGCGACGCGTCTAGCCAAAACAATCGGTTTGGAAATATGGTCCGCACGCAACGGTGCAGACCGTGTGATGCTCAACATTGGTAAAACGTTTTTTCTTCGGCACATCGCCAAACTGACATATCGCCCAGATAGCAGCGGTTAGAGCGGTTGGTAAATTTTTTCATATACCGTTTATCCCGCAAAAAATGAACTTCTAATTCGGCATACGGTCGATTTTATGGGGTATTCGGTCAGCATTTCGTTATAATCAACACGGTTTTATTTCTTATGGTTTATCTATCAGCGCAAGACGATGTCAGATGGAGGTCTGAATGTACAAGCGCACTAAGATTGTATGCACCATGGGTCCCGCCTGCGATAGCGACGAGACCATCCGCGAGATGATCAAGGCGGGCATGAACGTCGCCCGTTTTAACTTCTCGCACGGCTCCTACGACGAGCACCACGGTCGCATCGAGCGCGTCCGCCGTATTTCCAAGGAGCTCGGTCTGCCCGTCGGCATCCTGCTCGACACCAAGGGCCCCGAGGTCCGCACCGGCCTTCTGGTCGACGGCAAGAAGGTTGCCGTCAAGACCGGCGATAAGATCGTCGTCACCGCTCAGCCTACGTCCGAGGATTTCCACGGCACCGCTGAGCACATCTCCCTCGACTACCTGGCTCTGCCCTCCGAGGTCGAGAAGGGCTCCCTCATCCTGATCGATGACGGCCTGGTTGCCCTCGAGGTCGAGTCCGTCGACGGCCAGGACATGACCTGCGTCGTCAAGAATGACGGCCTGATCGGCGAGCGCAAGGGCGTCAACATGCCCAACGTCAACATCTCGCTGCCCGCCATCACCGAGCGCGATCGTCAGGACATCCTCTTTGGCCTGACCGAGAACATCGACTACATCGCCGCTTCCTTCATCCGTGACGGCGAGTCCGTCCGTGGCATCCGCAAGCTTTGCCGCGAGAACGGCGGCGAGCACGTGACGATCTTCCCGAAGATCGAGTGCGCCCTGGGCGTCGAGAACTTCGACGAGATCCTCGAGGCTTCCGACGGCATCATGGTCGCCCGTGGCGACCTGGGCATCGAGATCAAGCCCGAGCTCGTTCCCCACATCCAGAAGGAGATCATCGCCAAGTGCAACGCGGCCTACAAGCCCGTCATCACTGCTACGCAGATGCTCGACTCCATGCAGCAGAACCCGCGCCCGACGCGCGCCGAGGTTGCCGACGTTGCTAACGCCATTTACGACGGCACCGACGCCGTTATGCTGTCCGGCGAGTCCGCTGCCGGTAAGTACCCGGTCGAGGCCGTTAAGATGCAGGCCAGCATTGCTCTCGAGACCGAGAAGTACCTCCCGGCCCACGCTCCGCTCGAGGTTCCGGCCGATGCTCACGGCACCCGCGTCGTCAACAACGTTGTGGGTATGTCCGCTGTGAACATGGCCACCACCGTTGGCGCCAAGTGCATCACCGTGCCGACGACCACCGGTCGTACTGCTCGCCTGATCTCGCACTTCCGTCCCAACATGCCGATCTGCGCGTTCTCCCGCCACGAGTGGGCCGTCCAGCAGATGATCATGTACTGGGGCGTTATCCCGCATCAGGCCGAGATTACCCAGGGCACCGTCAACGGCACGATCGTCAAGGCGATCGAGACCGCTAAGGAGCTCGGCTACGTCGAGGCTGGCGATTTGACCGTCGCTACCGCCGGCGATCCCCGCATGAGCGTCCAGCTCGAGGACAAGGTCTCCTCGACCAACGTCGCTTACGTCGCTCAGGTGCGCTAAATCGCACTTGCAAGCAGATTTGCATTGCAAAGGGCCCGGAAGGCTTCGCCTTCCGGGCCCTTTTTTAAACCTTCTTCGTATGCCGCTTCATCGTTTTATGTTCAGTCGCGAACCTTTCCGATGCCGAGCGTACCACCGAAGATGCCCTGCGGCGGGAGCTATTGGTCGATTGGGATGAGCTGTTCGCCGTCAAGCCGGCCAGCTAGCAGCTAGTGATCAGAGGGACTGCGGGGACGTCAGAAGCGGCAACGCGAGTCGCAAAGCCCACCTCGGTCAGCTCGATGACCTCGGTAAACGTTGCATCGAAAAAATCCTCAGTTAGCAGGCGGTATGGCGGATGATCGGGCTCACCGGGGTTTTCGCGCACAATCTCGTGCATAACGCCGATGGTCTTGAGCACATACTCCTTATGGATGGGATACTGCCCAAAACGCGTCGCAGCGGTATAGAGGCGATCGGTCGCACGCGGAATGGAAACGATGCCCAGCGTCTTGCCAAACCAGTCAAAATCGCCCTGCTTTTTAATGCGGAATTCCTCGCACGGCTTGCCGCCGTGTGCTTCCAGATACTGGTTCACACGCGTGTTCCATACCGTGTCGGCCACCAGATGCGACCAGACGCCCAGCGTTAAATCGAGCAGCGACTGCGCCACATCTTCGGACGCAAGCGAGAACTCACAGGCGCCGGGACCGACAACCGGCTCGGCATCCCTGTAGCGCTGAGGATAGTGCACGCGGTTCAGTCGCTCGCGCTCCTCGACAATCGAGGTAGCCTCAGCAGGTTCGCCCGCGGGTGCGCCTTTAAGCAGCGGCGCCACATAGGTATCCCAGAACTCGTGCTCGCGCGGCTTAGGGATAGGCTCGGGCTTTGCAAAGTGCGTAATGCGGTACGAGATGGGATCGGCAATGCCGGGAACCATATAGCCCACAAAAATGTCCGGAACCACGCAGCCAAACAAAAAGGCATTGCGGTCGCGCACGCTATTGGCAAGCGCGCCGGTGCACTCCAGCAAACGCTCCGTCTGAGCGATATGAATGTTCCAGCTTGGCATAGCCACCCCCATAAAAACCTGGATAACTATACCATCACGGCAAAGCCGCGCGGGCCGCTACGCACGCTCTACGCAGCAACTATTCCGCAGCACCGCTTTCGGTTCCATACGACGGCACGGGCGCCTCGACCACATGGTGATATCGATCGATATAGATGGCACGGGCCTCCAGGCGGCGCACCAAATCTTGATGGTGCGTACTCATCAAAACCGTCTTACCGGCAGCAACGTAGGCCAGCAAAAAGTTGACTACGATGTCGCACGAGTCCTCATCGAGCCCGTTGGTGGGCTCATCGAGCACTAGGATATCGGGGTTCATCGACACCACCGCAGCCAGCGCAACGCGCTTCTTTTGCCCGCCCGAAAGCTGATAGGGCGAGGCATCGACCAGATCGGCAACCTGGAACAGCTCCATGGCATCGCGGACGCGGCGCTCGAGCTCGTCTGTCGGCAGCCCCATCTGCGCGGGGCCAAAAGCAACTTCCTCGCCCACCGTAGCGCAGAACAGCTGGGCGTCGGCATTCTGGAACACAAAGCCCACGCGCTGATGAAAACGCTGAGCGGCTGCGGAATCCTTGAGATATGCCGCATCGATCACGTGCCCGTCAAACAGGTACGCACCCGCGTCCGCTAGTTCAAGACCGTTGATAAGGCGCATAATCGTCGTCTTACCGCAGCCGTTGGGACCGAGTAGGGCAACGAGTTCACCACGATCGACCTGCAGCGACACACCATCGACAACCGTATGCCCCGCATAGGAGAACAGCACGTCGCGAAACTCGATGAGCGGCACGCTCTTGGCGCCAGTAGCACCGCTCGCGCCCATCACGCCATTCGTATCGTTTGCCAAAACGTCGCCCTTCCCTATCCACATCGACGGTTCGACCGTCCGCGCTACAGCACCGCGCACAACACGGCGAGCAACGCCACAACGGCCGCGTAAACCGCATCGTGCCAGCCAAAGCCGCTCCGTGCAAGCGCCGGATACACGCCGGCGAAGCCGCGACACAGCATGGCCTCGTCCATCGCGCGGCTGCATTCCATCGCCTTGATAAACGTCATGCCCATGATACCCGCCAGCGAATCGGTGCGCGAAAAACCCGCAGGCGCGGAACCGACGCTGCGCAGCATGACCGATTCGCACAGATCGTGCGCCGTGCGTCCCAGCACCTCAATATGCTTGAGCGCCATATCAAACGTAAAGATAACCTCGTCGGGCAGGTGCAGCATTTTGAGCGCCGCCGACATGCGGCTCCAGGTGAGCGTCCACGAAACACCCAGCACCAGCGACACATTAATAAACGTCTTGAGCGCGATCTTGAGCATGGCGCCCGCGGCAGAAGTGTCCAGCAGCAAGGCGAGCAGTACCAGGACCACCGCGAGCCCTGCAGCGCCAAGCGCCGGCACAAAGGTTGCCCGCAGCCCGCGTACGGGGCGCACGGCAACGAGCACCAGCGCGATAGCCGCCATCAACATGAGGTACAGAGGGCTCTGCGTCAGACACACGCACAGGACGCAAACGAACATCCCCACCAGGCGCACCGGAGCCGAAACGCAAGAAAGGGCGCGGTCGACCATCGACCCGCCCTCGTGCGCGCCTCCACCCAGGCGAACCCGCTCAAGCAGGCTCGCCAGGTGCAGGACATTCTTTTGCATCACACGATGCCGAGCCCCCACGGGCTCATATCGCTCCTCGGCCGCAAGCCAGCTAGGCAGCTCGGCTATTGCCATGAGCACCGCTTTCCTTAACCGTCAGCGAGATCAGGCGGAATGCGATGGTGAGCACCGCCACGCCAATCACGCCGGACAGGATATACATGGCAGCCTGACCGGCAAAGTCAAGGCCCTGCTCCTCGGAATAGGCCTGCAGATAATCGCCCGTGGGCAGGACATCGGCAAAGGTCGGAGTATCGAGGCCAACCGAAGTCTGCAGACTGTCGTCACCAGCCTCCTGAACGGCGGTCGCGGCGCCCTCGGCGTCCCACTCGCCCCATGCGTCACCCGTGGCCAGCAGGCCCAGCGGCGTGGCCACGACAAGCACGGCGACCAGGATGAGCGTGGGGACCAGCGAGGTCTTCTTGGCGGCTGCGCCCTCGGCAGTAAGCTGTCCATC
>USCN01000061.1 GCA_900553165.1 uncultured Collinsella sp. | reverse complement strand
GAAGAGCGTTGCTGCCTAGGCTAGCCCCTTGTCACACAAACTACCGAAGCCTCAATAAATGGCTAACTAATGCGTTCAGTTACATGGCGAACCATAGCTGTGACGAGCTGCGACATATTCCTGCCGTCGCTATAATATTGCAAGCATTTATTCCGGAGGAGCAGCGGGAATAATAGTCAGGTTCTGATGCGGGACTTCGGCTCTTCTATGTCGCGTTGAGGTTGGTCCATTATGGCGCTGAATAAATAATGGGATGTATTGCCAATCAAGGGTTAAAGAATGATTTGGAAGATTCATGGCATTAGATTGCCGGCCGCCGAGTCCGCTCTTCGTGATCATGCTTATCGATTTTTCGGCCAGGGTTCTTCTCGTCGGGCTTAAGGCGCCGCTCGACCGGTTGCGACCCGATGATTCGATACTCGCGGCGATACGCATATTTGAGCGTTTTGATAACGAGGCTTCACGGGATACCTTGGATTGCCTTGTTAGCCACGCTTGAATCCGGGGCACCGTAAAAGACGAGTTCGTGCGAGGAAATGTCGCTTCCGGAATCAGTCTTCCTATTTACGGCTGTCCAAAGCAGTCATTTCGCATGATAGAAGACGAGCCGTTATTTCGGTTGAATAAGCTGCAGCGATCCGTTCGCGATGCCATCAAATGATCCGGTGGCGTAGTCGTGTTATATGCTGCAGCTTTAGGGGAATGAGGACGGTACCGATTGGGATAATGCTCTAGTGGTGTCCGGTAGCGGATATAATTAATTCAATTTCGGCTCCGCGCTTAAGGACCCATAATGAAAACTCTCAATGGCCTCATGAAACATCTTAGGGATAAAGGGATAGAGACGCACGGCTCTGTCCATAAAAGAAAGATGAAGAATTACGGCTATTATCATGGCTACAAGGGTCATCGTTTTGTGGGCAATTCTTCCAACTGCTTGGATTTAACGAGCTTTGACGAGGTAATTGCCTTAAATGAGTTTGATATGGCGGTCAAGGCGCTCTTATATCCAAGCGTAATGTTTATTGAAACTGCGCTAAAGAACTATACGCTAGAAGCCGTGCTTGAAGATTCTCACTCGTTCGTGCTGGAAGATATTTTCTCTCGAACGCTCGTGGCGTACCGTGATTACCCTAGAAAAAGTAAAGACTATAGCGCTGCTATGAAAAAGCGCCTGAGTCTGCGCGCGGAAATCAATAGATTGATTCAGTACAATTATTCCAAGAACCCTGTTGTTAGGCATTTTTACGACAGCGATAAACCCTTGCCTATTTGGGCGCTATTCGAGGTCATGACTCTAGGAAACTTCGGTGTTTTCTATTCGTGCTTAAAGGGCTCGGTTAGACAGAGCATATCTGATGACCTAAAGCTTCCGAACAATTACGACGGTCCCGGGCTTCTTGAGCGTACTATCTTTGCGCTCAAGGACCTCCGTAACGCGATTGCTCATAATAGTGCCGTTTATGACGTTAGGTTTAAGAGGGCAAAAGTGGGCAATCAGCTTGGCCAGATGCTGTCATCCGAGATTGGCGTTCCTTCGATAGACTTTTCAACTATTACTGATTATGTCGTCCTAATTGTCTATCTACTCAGAAAGATGATGGTTTCCAAAACTGAGTGCTATCAGGTTATTCGAAATTATTCGAACGTGCTAGAAGATCTGCACGGATCTCTGTCCTCCTCGGATTTTCACAAGATAGTTAATACCGGAGCTAGGAGCAAGATGGATTCACTCCGTAGTTATATAGCTGCAACTTAAAAGTCAGCGTCTGAAGATGAAGATAGTTTTCACTTGTGTTGGGGCCCGTAGACAAACACAGGATATCGAGTAGAATATAGCCAATTGCGGTGGAAGCTCTCGGGCGACACCTGAAGAGGGTTGATGCGTCGGCCCTCTTTTTTTGACGATATTTTACAGCATGCTTGACATGGCTGCGCGAGGCCGTGCGGGGGCATCCGTGTAGGGAATGTCACCTCCAGAATCGATCTTGCGATTCAACTGCCGCTCGACGTGGCCATATCGCAAGATACCGATCTGGCGTCGGCGCACCGGAACCCATCGATCATTCGCCCGGTAATCACGACGGTATTGTTTGCGATCTTGCTCTCTTGCTCCGTGAACATGCAGTAGATCGGCAAGAGCCAGTTGGCGTAGATGCCCATCCCGTACGCTAAAGACGCTACCAATGAAACGCTCTGCTCGCCGGGTAGACCATGGTAGTAGCCGGCTGCGTTCATATGGAGGCGCCTGTCCATCAGGTCGTCGATATGAGCTTCTTTGGATGTGAACTTCAGCACCCTTTCTGCTCTTTCGCTTTGGTTTGCAGGGTTGCCAGAAGACAAAAAGATCAACGTGCTCGTTGCGTGCGCTTCATTTTATGTCCGCGCCAGTGGCTACACTTTTGAAAATCGGCACGAAGGTACCTGTCACATATCTCATGCTATAGACATATCGGCGAGTTCAGAATTGAAGGTGAAGTGAGTATGAAAGGCAGAAATCAGCACGTTACGAAGCGTTCTGATGGCAATTGGCAGGTTAAGGGCGAGGGAACAAGTCGCGCTTCTTTCGTTACGACGACCCAGAGCGAGGCGATAAAGCTCGGTCGACGCATTTGCTCCAATCAAGAATCGGAGTTGATTGTCCATCGTCGCGACGGAAGGATTCGCGCAAGGGATTCCCATGGCCACGACCCCTTCCCACCGAGGGGATAAGGGTTCGGCTCCATAGCGACAGCGGCCCGTAATGGTGTGCCCACTGTCGTTAAATGACTTCATCATTGCGGTGAAGGTTGTAAACGATGCTGTCGATTCGATGTTCGCATTGGAGCGCATATTTGGGCGTTTTGAAAACGAGGTGGTGCGGTATGATGGTTCACTTCATTGAGGTGTAGAGTACATATCTCAATACAAAAGCTCTTTGGGAGCTTTAAGGGTGACGCTTTCTGATAGAGTGTTGCCCTTTTTCCATGCATGTAATGCGTAACGTGCTAGCTAAACGCCATTCCGGCAATGGGATGGTCGAGTATGGGCGGTTTGGCACCTTGCGCCTGCTGTCATTGGTGTAGCAAGCACTTGATTTAGCCTGCTTAAACTCTATAATCAAATAAAAACTCTGAAATATCTTTTCAAAACAATGAAAGGAATGTTGAGGACGATGCTTTGCCAGTTCACCTTCAGGAACTATAGATCCTATCGCGACGAGACCGAGCTTTCCATGCAGGCAACATCGATGAGGGAGTTCGAGCGTTCCCTCATAGAGTGCCCTGACGGGCAGAATTTCCTTCCGGTAGCTGCGGTGTACGGGCCTAACGCTGGCGGCAAGTCTAACCTGCTCGAAGCTCTTGACTATATTCGTTCGGCGGTGGCAAGGCCGATCAGATTGTTGTCTGCCAGCACTGATGTGCCAGAAGGTAACCGCTCTTCGATACCCCGTTGCTCTGCGTTCGAGTTCGATGACGTGTCGGCTGCTAAGCCCACCGAGTTCGAGCTCTACTATCGCGCAGGTGAGCATGAGTACCGCTATGCCCTGTCCGTGCATGCGGACGAGATTGTGTCCGAAGGACTGTGGCGGCGCAAATTGGGGGCGTCACGCACAGCGATGCTGTTCGAGCGCGAGGGCACAGGGGTTGAGCTTGGTCCCACTCTGCGTAAGCTTGTCACGGCTGCGAGATTCAACCCGAGCCTGCCGTACCTGTCGTTTCTCTGCATCAACTTTGACGCGCCGGTGGTCAAGGAGGCTGCCAGCTGGTTTCTTGACGGGGTGTTCCTGAACTATAACAGCTCCTATCTGGAGCAGATGCTCGAACAATTGCTCGACGAGGATGACTCACCCGAGGTCACGCGTTTTTTGTGCGCCGTTGATGTGCGTATTGATGGCTTCAGAGTGGAGAGGGCGCCGGAGTGGAGCGGCCAGCGCGTCTTCGTGAGGCACGAGGTGGGCGACAAGGCGTACGAGCTGCGTTTATCCGAGGAATCTGCCGGAACCCAGAAGCTCATGGGGTTGGCTGCGTATCTGATGACAGCGCTTGAGCGTGGTGGCACCGTTGTGGTAGACGAGCTCGACGCCAAACTGCACCCGAAGCTTCTTCGCTATGTGATTCTGCTGTTTAAGGATCCTGAGGTCAACAAGAGTGGCGCGCAGCTCATCTTCTCGTCCCAGGATGTGTCAACCATGCGAAACGATGTGTTCCGCCGTGACGAGATATGGTTCGCTGCGCGCGGCGAGGGGGAGGCGAGCCAACTGTGGTCTCTCGCCGACATCCACGAGGCAAACGGTAATCTGGTAAGCAAGAACGCGGCTCTCGACAAGCAATACCTGTCTGGTCGCTACGGCGCCGATCCGTATCTCACCCGCATCGAAGAGTGGGATTAGCATGCTGGCGAAGAAGTCGAAGGGCTGGCGTAGCGGCAAGCGCGAGGGCAAGGAGACCGAGCCTCGCTACTTTGAGGGTGTGCGTGCGGCGTTGGGCGCGGCGAACGAGCGTAAGGTTGCCATTGTCGTTAAGGGGACCGGCAAACACACGCTTGACCTACTTGACTTCGCCGTCGAACACTGCCGCTATGCGCCCGAGACATTCGACCATGTGTGGCTCGTGTATGACAAGGATGACTTTCCTGCGTCCGACTTTGACGCGATGGAGCGCAAATGCAACGAGCTCTCCGACGGTTCGAGGACCTTCCATGCGTTGTGGTCGAACCCCTGCTTCGAGCTGTGGCCGCTTCTGCACTTTCGCTACACGACCGCGCATATGTCCGCGTCCGACTGCCAGCATGTCCTCGCGCAGGAGATGTCGAGAGACCTGGGCATCGAGTACCGCAAGAACTTGGACGGGCTGTTCGAGGTGGTGGACGGCAAACGAGGCGAGGCATTGCAGCGTGTTGGGCGCCTCGTCACATACCATAGGGGGCTGGGTAACGTTAAGCCATCTGCGCAAAACCCTGCAACCAAGGTGGGCGAAATTTTCGATGTAATCGGGCCGTATCTGGTTGGCTAGTCGAGTCTGTGGATTGGCTTTCCGGTTAGGGCGATTGGCGGATTATGATGCGCGATTGCAAATCCGGTGCGTAGGAGAAGTGCGGAGAAAAATCGAAACTCGCCGAGCATAGCCCGATTTCAGGCAACAAAACCGCAGGTCGCGGGTGCCCAAAACTAGGGTCTGGTCGACAGGTCTCGGTTTTTCACCCCACTTCCGAATTGGTCGCTCATTTAGCACTCTTGATGTCCCCACATCCTCTAAAAAAGTTCTTAAAACAGCCTTAAAGGCGTTCCAACTCGCGTTGACAGCGTAAAATACGCATGTTTGACTATGACAGAAGTGGATTTTAGGGGAGGAGTACGCCATGGAGGTGCTGGTTGTTGGCAACACCGCATATGTTGACGATGACTTTTGTGCCAAGGCGTTCCCCGGGGACCACGTTAAGGTCGTCGCTGCCGCGGAAGCGCGCCGCGACGAGTCGTCGCCCCATGCCTCGTGGAAAGAGCTCCTCCAGCACCTGGATCAGGCCTACGAGTTCGACCGCGTGGTTTACCTGTCTAATTACCTTACCCCGCATACCGATTCCGTGGGCGATATCGAGCTGCTGCGCTCGGTCTTTCGTACGTGCGCGGGTCGCCGGGTCCAACTGCTGTATGTAGCGGGGCCCGCGGGTGCCGAGGGTGCCGCCGATGCCGCGGGGCGAACGGGCAAGGGCATTATCGCGCACGCAGCCAACGACCTGTGCCGCTACTACGCTGCTCGCGAGGGCGTTCAGACCAAGATCCTGCGCGTGCCGTTCCTCTATACCGCGTCTGCCGCGCTGGAGGACCCGTTTTTGGTGCCGATGTTCGACGCATGCTCAACCGGATCGGCCGCTCTGCAGGGCGCGCAGGATGCGGCGTTTCCCCTGCTGTGTGCCGAGGAGCTTTCGGTGCTGGTACGCCGTATCTTCGACAGCTGGAATGCTAACTTTGAGACGCTCGACGTAGTCGATACCTTCCATCACACGGTGGGTGAGGTGGGCGACGCCCTCAAGGCGCTGTTCCCAGGGCTCTCAGTTGCCTATGGCGATTCTGCCGGCTACGCCCTGCCCGCCAGCGACGGCGCTCGCGTGCGCTATGGCTGGTTTCAGCGCTACGACTTGCTGCGCGACCTCTCGACCATTCAGGCTCGCTGGGATGCTGGCCGTGCAAAGAAGGTCAACCCCTTGCGCGCGGCCATCGACCGCATTCAAATGCGCACGCTGCCTGTCAAATGCCTGGAGACGGCAGCCGCCTGGGTGCTCTTTGAAGTGCTGGAGCGCTTGTTCTCCCAATCGACCCAGCTCAACGTGCTCGATTATCGCCTGCTCTACGTGGTGCTGATCGGCACGCTGTATGGCTTGGACTTTGGCCTGGTTGCGGCGCTGCTGGCGTCGGTGGGTTTGGCTGCGAGTTACTTTACTCTGTACGGCTATACCTTCCAGGGCCTGTTCTACGAGCCGTCCAACTGGCTGCCGTTTATTGCGTACTTTGTTGTGGGTGCCGTGTGCGGCTATGTGCAGCTGCGCAACAGCGAAGCCATTAGGGCGGAGCGCGATCAAAACGAGCTCGTGCGCAACCGCAATACGTTCCTTACGCAGCTCTATCACGACGCGATCGAGGACAAGCGTGCGTACAGGCGCCAGATCGTGGGTCGCCACGACAGCTTTGGCAAGATCTTTGCCGTGACGCAGGAGCTCGACGTGCTCAACCCACGCGACATCTATCGCAAGTGCTGCGAGCTTCTGGGCGAGATCCTCGAGAACGATTCGGTGGCGATCTACCATGTTTCGGGCGGGGCATTTGCACGCCTGGTGGCGGCAAGTCCCGCGATTGCCGAAGATGCCGCACGTTCGCTCACGCTTGAGCAGCTTGCACCTCTTTTGAGCGACGGGGGTCGTTCGAACCTGTGGGTGAACCGCGAACTGATGCCGGGGCTTCCCATGTTTGGATATACGATCGAGCGCGATGGGGCACCCGCCGTGTTGATCTTTGTGCGTCGCGCGGCCGAAAACCAAATGACCCTCTATTACCAAAACCTGTTCCGCATCTTGTGTGGCCTGGTCGAAAGCGCGCTGGGCCGTGCCTTTGACTATGAGGCGGTGGCACAGGATAAACGCTGCGTTGACGGCACTTGCGTGCTCAAGCAGGCTGCCTTTGGCCAAGAGCTCGCGGCCGAGCAGGCGCTGGCAGATGGCAAGATGGGGAGTTTTTTGCTCCTGCGCGTGGTACCAGGCATGGAGCCTATCGGCGAGCTGGTGGGCGCGATTGGGTCGGCGATCCGCGAGAGCGATGCGGCGGGCCTGATCGACGGCGACGTGCTCTACCTGCTTATGCGCCAGGCAAAGGCATGCGATCTGCCCATTATCCGCGAGCGCCTGAGCGAAAAGCAGATTGAGGTGGAGCCCGTCGACGGCGAGGATATCGTGGCGCTGTTGCAGCACATCTCTTACACCGGTGACGGTGAGGGGGGTGCCGCTTGATCTCGCTTGTCGTTGCTGCCGTCTTGCTGCTGATTCATGCGCTGGTTTGCCTGGTGCTGTGGACGCTCATGAAGTTGGGCCTGCTGCCGGTGCGCGGGCACATGCTGCCTGTGATAGTGCTGGTGCCGCTGTGGGGCCCGTTGCTGGTGGTTCTGCTATCGGTCTGCAGCGCGGTGTTTGGCGAGGGACTGAATGAGTCTGCGCTGGAGTCGCTGCGCTTCAACGACGACCTGCATCGCAGCATCTTAGTGCACGAACGTGATGCCGATGCAGGCGTGATCCCGCTCGAGGAGGCGCTCATCGTCAACGACCCGGCAGACCGGCGCCGC
>USCN01000060.1 GCA_900553165.1 uncultured Collinsella sp. | reverse complement strand
ACGGGCGCTGCGTCGGTGCTAAAACCAGCCGGAGCAGACTTCTTCTCAAACGGCAGCACAAAGGTCAGGACGTCATCCTTATCCTCATCAGCCCATTCAGCTGCATAACGCGCTACCCAATAGCCAACGGCACGATGCTTGAGCATCTTGCCAAAGACCGTGAGGAATACCGTGACAAACGCCGTCAGCACCAAGAACAATACGAGCGTGATGCCACCGCCGGTAACAAACGCCTCAATAGCCGAAGGACGGTAGTAGTAGCTATACATACCGACAGAGGCAATGGCGCCGAAGACGAGCGTCAGGATCCATGTGACAACGTTGGCGACCAGACCCGTCAAAAACTCGGGAAGGAACGAAGCGCAGAACAGCTTGGTCTTGTTGTGCTTAAACGCCGCCCAGACCTTGTCGAGCGAAAACGCGCTCTCGACACGACCGGTCACCGCAAAGTGCATCACGGCAATGTCGGCGAACATCTTAAAGAAGACCCCCAAGACCGCCGTGGCAATCATAGCCAGGACAAGCAGGCCAAGCGAGCCAAACAGCGCTGCCTCGAGTGCATAGGAGCCGTAATACGAATACGAGCCCGCGGCGCCAATTACCACGCTCTCCACCAGCGAAAGCACTACACCGATAACGGGAATGGCAGCGATAACCTCGAGCACGACCGAGATAACGCTCGAAAAGACTCCGAGGCCAAACGACGTGGAACGCATGAGTGGACGATCCATACCGCCATCAACCTTGAGCGACAGATCGCGACCCCACTCAATACCAAAGCCGGAACCACACACGCTCGCAATGCAAGCTGCCAAAAAGCCGATGGCAGCTGCAATGCCGCCAATAACGGGAATGAACAGCACGAGCACCGACACGACGCAGATAAGCGCCGACAAAAAGGCGATCTGGCACACGCGCTGCAGTACGCCCGGCGTCTTGGTCATATCCTCGAACGCCTGAGCCGTGCAGCCCTTGGGCACGTTCATGACAGGCTGAGGCTCAAACTGCTGAGGCTGCCCCTGAGGATTGGAGGTTGCGGCACCGGCATTAGGAGCACCGCACGCGCCACAGAACTTGTCGTTGTCGCCCATGGGGGCACCACACTGCGAACAGAACATCGAAATCATCCCTTCGTATCATGAGCGAATCATCTGGATCGCAAACGATGTCTTTAGCATCATTATCACCCAATGTGGGGACAAATGCTCCAACATGACGTATTTGCAACGCGCAGGGCGCTATTCGATTGTTTGATGAGCTCGACCGCGTTAGTTCGTTCCGCGGAAACCCTTGCCGACGATCTCGGAGCTGTCGACGATCGTGATAAAGGCACCCGGATCGACTTCGCGCGCATAGCGGCGCAGTTGCACGGCCTCGCGACGGCTTAGCACGCTCATGATCACCGTCACGCACTTGCCCGAGAAAGCACCGTAGCCGCGGCTGATAGTCGCCGTACGGTTGAGATGCTTGACGATAAACTCCTCGACCTTAAGGGGCTCGGAGCAAATGACCGTGCAGACTTTACGCAGGTGGATGCTCTCGATGGCTTTGTCGACCACAAGCGTCTTGGCAAACAGGCCGAGCACGCAATACAGACCGACGCGCGGGCCGTACAAGAAGGCCGCGATGGTCACGATGCCGATATCGACCAACAGCAGGGCACGGCCGATCTCAAGCGTCGTGCGGCGTTTGAGAATCATGGCGAGGATGTCCGTGCCGCCCGTCGAGGCACCAATATCAAAGACGATGGCGCTGCCGAGCGCCGGCAGAATCACGGCAAAGCACAGGTCGAGCCACATATCGCCCGTCATCGAGACATCGGTCGGAATAAAGAGCTCAAACAGCGAAACATAGGCGGACAGCGCAAACGAGGCAAAGACGCTCCACAGGATTGCCTTGCGCTCCAAAAAGATAAAGCCCAAAACGACCAGGACCGCATTGATAATCCACATAAAAACGCCGACAGGCAGGGTCGGGAACAGCGTGGACAGAATGACCGACACGCCCGAGGTGCCGCCAAAAGCAAAGTGATTAGGGGTTTTAAACGCGACGATGGCAAAGGCCGTGAGGATCAGGCCCAAATTGAGCTCGGCAAAAAAGCGCGGAAAGCCCGGCTCCTGGCTGCGCTTGCGACCAGCGCGCTCGCCCCGCTCGATAACATCGCGATCGACCACGCGCTCCATCGGCACTACGGGAGGACGATGCACCTCCTCGGCAGCACGCGACGCCGCCTCTGCTGCAGCGGCCTCAATTGCCCATGCCTTGCTTTCTGTTTCGTGCTCGTCGGCCATTACGGCAACCCCTCGTTAACAATTTGGAAACAATGCGCCCATTAGAGTAACGCGGAACGTGGGGATTGCAACCCTTAGTTAGACGAGCGGTATGACTATATCGGGAGCGTACAAAAACGGCCGGCCACGCTTTTGCTTGCGCGGTCGGCCGTTTAATGTTTTCGCAGATAAAACCTGCCAAAACAAACCTGTCCCTTTTTGGAAGGTTATTCGTGCTGGCTGGTGCGGTGCTCGTACTCCTCGGGGGTGATGACATCCTCGATGCGCAGGTTGACGCCCGCCACCTCAAGGCCGGTCATCGCGGCAAGGCGCTCGGTGACACGTGCCTTGACATCGTCGAAGATCGCGGGCGCATAGGCGCCGTACTCGATGATGACGGAGATGTTGACGACCACGCGATTATCGTCGGTGACCTCGACCGTCACGCCCTTGGTCAGATTCTCGGCACCAAACTGCTCCTGCACAAAGTGCATGAGGTTACCCTTCATGCCCAGAACGTGCGGAACCTCGCGGGTGGCCATGGCAACGATCTTCTCGATCACGCCGTTGGAATAGGTCAGCGAGTCCTCGGACTCATCCGCTTCCTCGTCGTCCTCATCCGTATCGGACTCGGCCTCGACGAGAGCCTCATCCTCGAGCGTCACGTCCTCGGCTTCGGCGACGACCGCCTCGTTCTCCTCGAGCTCGGTATCGGCTACATCGACCTTCGTATTAAAAGCCATGGTTCCTCCTTATGCCTGCCGCGGATGCGACAGTCGAATACATATTAGCGGCCGCTAAACAGACGGCCGAAGAAGTTGACGATCCCGTTCTCGCCGTCGCGAATTTGGCCGATCACAGCGCCGATCAGCACGAAGAATGCAATGACGAGCGTGTCCCACAGGCCCAACGTGAGCACCAACACGGCGAGGATAAAGCCGGCGACGGCGCCGAGCGTGGTGTTGGGATGACGCACAGCATAGCTCCAGATGGCAGCGCCCGTACCCTTGATGAGACCCATAGCCTCGTCAAAATCCGCGGCTGCCGCGTCTTGTAACTCGGTTGCCTCTGCTTTGGAATCAACAGGTTCGCTCGCCGACGTGGCGCTCTGGTCAATCGTCAGGCGCGGCGTACGAGCGGTCTTATCTTGATTGGTATCACTCACCGGAAACCTCCACGGTCTGGACGGTAGTCTTGGACGGCAAAAAACGGACGCGCGCGGTCGTACCCGGCGCGCCGAGCATGGTATCGCAGGCTTCTTCGATGCGCTGCTGCATCGCGGTAGCCAGAGATGCCACGTCCTTATCGTCAAGCGCGATAGCCTCGACCTTAAAACGGACGTGCGAATCGTCGGGGCCTTGGACGCGAGCCTCGACATGCTCGACCATCACGCGGTCGTCGCGCTCGGCAGCAACCCTGGCGCACGAAGAAAGCGCCGCAAGGGTAACCTCGATATTGCGCTCCCCCGCCGGATGCACGCAGGACGGTTCGCGACGGGCGAACATCAGGCGGAAAAAGCTCAGCAGTACGCCGATCGCCACGACGCCGGCGCACGCCGTCACGACGATGCGCGGCATGGGGTCGCGCATCAGCAGCATAAAGCGATACGTATACGGCCCCCAAAACTGGCAGACAAGCGTACCCAGTGCCACGATGGTGGCGGCAAGATACACGATCGCTAGGGCTCGTTTGAGTACGCGCACGCGGCGCTCCCTTCAAATCTCGGCTCTCGAAATGCAGAACGGTTCGCATCATTATAAAAGAGCCGGGTCCGGTGCTCTACGCACGCGGATCCGGCTCATCTATTCCACGAGGCTTGCATGCTCGCTTCATTATGCCCAGATATGCACGGCTCAATCCGTGCTGGCGCTACTCCTCCTCGAGGGCAGCGATGACCTCGTCGGTCATGTCCATGGTGCTGTAGACGTCCTGGACGTCGTCGAGCTCCTCAAGACGGTCGATGAGGCGCTGGACCTTCTTGGCGTCGGTACCAGAGACCTCGGTCGGGGTGGTCGGGACCATGGTGGTCTCGGAACCCTTGACCTGGACGCCCTGCTCCTCGAGCGCCTTGGAGACAGCCATGACGTCGTTGGCAGCAGTCCAGACGATCCACTCCTCGCCGGCATCCTCGTAGTCCTCGCCACCGGCCTCGGCGATGGCCATCATGAACTCATCCTCGTCACCGGCAGCACCGTTGGCGATCATGGTCTCCTTCTTGGCGTTCTCGTCCAGGATCTCCTTGGCGACGACGATCTGGCCCTTGCGCTCAAACTGGAAGGCGACGGAGCCGGAGGTGCCCAGGTTGCCACCAGCGTGGGAGAAGGCGGAACGGACATCAGCGGCGGTACGGTTGCGGTTGTCGGTCAGGCAGTCGACGTAGACGGCGACACCGGCGGGACCGTAGCCCTCGTACACGATGTTCTCGTAGACGGCGGCGTCAGCACCCGAACCAAAAGCCTTGTCGATAGCGGACTTGATCTTGTCCTTAGGCATGGACTGAGCCTTGGCCTTGGCAACGGCAGCGGCGAGGCTGGCGTTGTTCTCGGGCAGCGGGTCACCGCCGAGACGGGCAGCAACGGTGATGTTGCGGCTGAGCTTGGAGAAGAGGGCGGAACGCTTGGCGTCCTGCGCGCCCTTACGATGCTTGGTTGTGGCCCACTTAGAGTGTCCGGACATACGTGTCTCCTATCGGTTTCGACCTAAAGCCCAGCGCAGATGCTCGGGCAATATAAACAAACGTCGTTATGATATACCTACTGGCCTGCAAGATAAACCCCAAAATGAAGGCGTCGTGATGATGGCCCCTTTGGTGCAGCAAAGAAACCTGACCCCAATGCACCAGGTTAGGACCAGAGGAAGTCACTGCGGGTGACGGTGGCGCCGATGGCGAAGGGCATGCAGGCGATGACCGGATACAGGTAGCGCATGTAGGTCGAGCCGTTGCACGGACCAATCAGGCACACGGCGAGCACGCCCAACAGCGGCACCCAGATCGCCAGCGCACGCCATGAATGACGACGCAGCAGGTAGACCACCACGGCGATCATAATCCACACATAGGTGGCCGAGCTCATGGTGAGCGAAATAAACGGGATGCGCTGCACCGCCACACGGTACAGATTGATCAGGTGGTCGCACCAGCGCACCACGTTGCTGTCAACCGGATGGAAGTCGAAGTACTTGAGGTTGTCGGGACGCGCCATGATCTCGGCACTACGCGCCGTGCTGTAGACCCAGGCATCGCGCGCGCTCGGATAAAAGTAGCCGTAATAGTTATTGATGAGCGCCGAGATATAGCACTCGGGATCCTTTTTGAACATCTGCGCCCAGACCTCAAAATAGGCCTTGATGTCCTCCTGCGAGGCGTACTCGTTAAAGCAGTTCTTGACGGCATCCGACTTATCCGGGTTGTAACGGCGGCCCAGATTCTCGTACTTGAGCACCCGGTCGATCACGGCGCGCTCCTCGTCGGTCACCAAGCCGTCGCAAGGAGCCTCCACGATGGTGCCGTCCTCCTTTACCGTGGGGTTGACGCCCGAGTTGAGGCCGTCGTGCTTTTGGACGAAACGAGCCGTCTGTTGGAACGGAATCGAGAGGATTTCGCGCTTGGAACCAGGCGTGATGTCGTGCGCCGGCATAAAGACCTTGGTGAAGTACATATTAGAGGCAAGGCAGAGTGCGAGCACCGCGAGGACGCCAACCCAGCGGAAGCGCGGCGTGGCGCATGAGACCGCGGTGCCCGTCTGCTTAGCCGCACGACGGGCGACATGTACATCCCATGCGCAAAACGCCGCCGCAATCACGCAGGCCGCCAACGGAAAGACCAGACCGCCATTGCGCAAAAACGTGGAACCCATGGCAGCCAGCGCAAGCAACAGCCAGTCGTGGCGCGCAAAGAGCACGGGGGCTTTCTCGCCCGCCCGCTCGACATTGGCATCACGACGGGGCAAGCCACATGCCACGAGCTTGACGGTCTGTACCAGCAGCACCAAAAACGCGTCGGCAAAGAGCACGTCTTTGGTGAGCAACGCCGCGTAGTTAGAGAACATCGGCATAAACGCAAAGAACAGCAGGATCGCACCGCGAACAGGCAGGCTCACGCCCAGTTTGCGCAGCGACGAAATGGAATAGGCCATGCAGGCAGCCGTGATGACAAATTGAGCGCAGGTATAGATGATGAGGCCCGCGTTAGCGCTGTTGAACAGCGAAAGCCCCAGTTGAACGCACGAGCCGATAATGGCCGTGTGCACTACGGGATGATGCCCGTTGAGCAGCACGTTGGGGTTGAGTAGGCGCAGGTAGTCGCTCGTGCCGTTGGGATAGTTGAACCACTGGCGAATCTGCGCACCCGTATCTCCCATAAAAAGGCCGGGCAGCGAAGCGATGAGCGTGGGCACCCAGGCGATCATAAGCACCAGGAAGGGCCCGGCAAAGGGATGGACCGAGAGCACGGCGTGAGCCACACGCCATATGCGGCCAAAGTGCGCCTCGGAAAACGGGATGCGTCGGGAGCTCAGCCAATCCAGACACTCAAAAGCCAGATAGAAGGCCACGATCGCTAGGAGCATCCAGCCCGCGCCGCCAATCCAGGCACAGATGATGCGGGCCTTGTCGCCAAGAACAATCTCGGCCGAGTCGATGAGGTCGTAGCTACGGCCGAACACCATGCAGATGGCGAAAAACAGCGACGGCAGAATAATCGATGGGCGCCAGGTGTCGCCACGGCCAAAGAACACGTAGCGAAACGGCAGCGTGAGCAGGCAGGCAAGCGCAAGCAGCATGACCGCGTCGGTATGGCCGGCAAACGAGAGGAGCACCTCGTAGCACACGTACAGCATGCCCGAGGCTTTGGGGTCAATCGCCAAGACTGCGTTGCTCGACACCGGGGCGGGATCGATGGAAAACGCCGTGGTCGCCAACAGCGCGAGCAGAAATGCGATGAGCGTCTGCTTGGCGGGGTAGCGCTTAAACCAGACGATGCGGGCCGCGTCGCGCGCAGCCGTTGTGGAGAGATCGGAATCCTTCACAGTCCGAAAGCCTTTCTAGAAACCTGCCAAAAAGGGACAGGTTTATTTTGGCAGGTTTTATCTGGGGAAACGTTACGGTTCTGTCATCATTGCCCAGCAAACCACCACAAAGGTGCCTGCCCCCTTTGTGGTCGTATGTGGTGGTTAAGCGTCGAGGTAGATGCGCTGGGGGCGATTGCGGTGTCGGGCGAAGATGATGAGCGCCAGGCCCGCAATAACGAGCGGAAGGCTCAGCAGCTGACCCATCGTGATGACGCCGCCCAGCAGATAGCCAAGCTGGGCGTCGGGCACGCGCACGAACTCGACGAGGAAGCGGACGATGCCGTAACCCATCACGAACGCGCCCATAAACGTGCCCTGGGGCAGCAGCGGCTTTTTGCGGCTGAGCACCTGCAGAATGCAAAAGAGCACGATGCCCTCAAGAAATGCCTCGTAGAGTTGGGAGGGGTGACGCGGCATATCGCCCGCAGTCCCGCCAAAGACCACACCCCAGGGCAGATCGGTCGGCTTGCCCCACAGCTCACCGTTGACAAAGTTGGCACAACGGCCCAGACACAAGGCCAGCGGCGCGCCTATGACGGCAAGGTCTGCCAAAGTCCATGCGTCGA
>USCN01000059.1 GCA_900553165.1 uncultured Collinsella sp. | reverse complement strand
TTCTCTGCAAGCCCGGTTCGGTTACCCCGCACACCAAGTTCACCGGCGAGATCTACGTTCTGACCAAGGAGGAGGGCGGCCGTCACACCCCGTTCTTCGATGGTTATCGTCCTCAGTTCTACTTCCGTACCACCGACGTTACCGGTACGGTCAAGCTCCCCGAGGGCACCGAGATGGCTATGCCTGGTGACCACATCACCATCGAGGGCGACCTCATCCACCCGATCGCCATGGAGGAGGGCCTGCGCTTCGCTATCCGCGAGGGTGGCCACACCGTCGGTTCGGGCATCGTCTCCACGATCATTGAGTAAATTAGCTCTCTGATAGTTGACTTAGAGAACCCGGCACTTATATGGGTGCCGGGTTCTTTTCTGCAATGGATATTGAGCCGTTGCTGGTGTCGAGAGGATCAATAATGGTCCTGGTTGCACCGTCGATTAGCTCTCGATGGCTTCATTGATGTGTTCCAAATATGAATGGATCCACCGAGAACCAATTGATTCGAGGTTTTCATTGACAGCACTTACATAGAGCTGATAAAGTACCATCTCGTGCCCGTACGGGGCGGAAATGAAAGGTTCAGGATAAATGCGTACTCTAGTTACTCTTGCGTGCACTGAGTGCAAGCGCCGCAACTATACGACCACCAAGAACAAGTCGAACATGCCTGATCGTATGGAGATCAAGAAGTATTGCCCCTGGTGCCGTCACCATACGCTGCACAAAGAGACTCGCTAGTCTCTAGTCATATACGCCAGTAGTTCAATTGGTAGAGCATCGGTCTCCAAAACCGAGTGTTGAGGGTTCGAGTCCTTCCTGGCGTGCCAGTCATTATTCCGTAAGCTCCCAATTGGGGGCTTACGGTTTACTCATGTATAAGCGCATTGCGCGGAGGTAACCCAAATGGCCAACAAGAAGAACAAGAAGAAGGCTCAGCAGTCGGCACCTGCCAATAACGCTGCCGCCAACTCCAAGGTTGAGGCCAAGAAGGCCGTTGCCAAGAAGAACGAGAAGGCTGCGAAGTCCAAGAAGAACGAGAAGCCTGGTTTCTTCGCCCGCACCAAGAAGTATTTCGCTTCGGTCAAGTCCGAGATGAAGCGTGTCACGTGGCCCGATAAGAAGGAGCTCGTGAACTACTCTGTCGTCGTTTGCGCTTCTCTGATCGTCGTCGGCGTCGTCATCGCTCTGCTCGATGCTGGCTTTGGCGAGGCTCTTGCTCTGTTCTCTGGATTGAGGGGCTAAACCATGTCTAAGCGTTGGTACGTCGTTCACACTTACTCCGGATACGAGAACCGCGTTAAGTCCGATCTCGAGCATCGCATCGAGACCATGGGCATGCAGGACCGTATCTTTGATATCGAGATTCCTATGGAGCGCGTCACCGAGATTAAAGAGGGTGGCAAGCGCGAGACCAAGGATTCTAAGATTTTCCCGGGTTATGTCCTGGTCCGCATGGAGATGGATGACGATGCTTGGACGTGCGTTCGTAACACGCCTGGCGTCACCGGTTTCCTGGGCGGCAACGGCAAGCCCGCTCCGCTTTCCCGCGACGAGTACAACAAGATGACTCGTCGTCCCGGTAAGGGCGATTCGCCCAAGCGCACTTCGGTCGATATTCAGGTCGGCACGTCTGTCCGCGTCACCGATGGCCCGCTTACCGACTTTGATGGCAAGGTCTCCGAGGTTAACACCGAGGCAGGCAAGCTTAAGGTCACGCTGATGATCTTTGGCCGCGAGACGCCGGTTGAGCTCGACTTTAACCAGGTCGCTGTCATCGCTTAAGTTTTCGTCCGTTCGCGCGAGCGTGCTTCTTCTGTGACTGCTCATCTCAGGAGTGCTTCTAACACGTGCGTGCTTACGATATAGCAAGTACTTCACACTCGTGATTCGAAAGGAATGACCATGGCTGAGAAGAAGGTTGCCAACGTCATTAAGCTCCAGATTCCTGCTGGTGCAGCTAACCCCGCTCCTCCCGTCGGCCCCGCCCTGGGCGCTGCTGGCGTGAACATCATGCAGTTCTGCCAGGCCTTTAACGCCGAGACGCAGGACAAGAAGGGTGACATCATCCCCGTTGAGATCTCTGTCTACGAGGATAAGTCCTTCTCCTTCATCACCAAGACCCCGCCGGCGGCTCACCTCATCAAGAAGGAGCTGAACCTCAAGTCTGGTTCCGCTAAGCCCCAGGCTGACAAGGTCGGTCAGCTCTCCCAGGAGCAGCTCACCAAGATCGCCGAGATCAAGATGCCGGACCTCAATGCCAACGACATTGACGCCGCCAAGAAGATCATCGCCGGTACCGCCCGTTCCATGGGCGTCACCATCGCTGAGTAGCGATTTCTTTAGGTAATAACGGGTGCTCCGACCGGGGCGCCCGTTATATGTGTGCAATAGGGCACACGATACGATGTGGGAGGGCTCACGCCCGTTTAACCACAGGAGGTAATGCACATGGCTAAGCATGGTAAGAGCTATAACGCCGCTGCCGAGAAGATCGACCGCGCCACGCTCTACACCCCCCTTCAGGCTGCCAAGCTCATCAAGGAGCTCGACACCGCCAAGTTCGACGAGACCGTCGAGGCTCACTTCCGTCTGGGCATCGATACTCGTAAGGCTGACCAGAACATTCGTGGTTCCATCTCCCTGCCCCACGGCACCGGCAAGACCGTTCGTGTTGCCGTCTTCGCCGAGGGCGAGAAGGCCCGCGAGGCCGAGGCTGCCGGCGCCGACATCATCGGTTCCGACGAGCTCGTCGCCCAGATTCAAAAGGGCGAGATCAACTTCGACGCCGCTATCGCTACGCCGAACATGATGGCCAAGGTTGGCCGCATCGGTAAGATTCTTGGTCCCCGTGGCCTCATGCCGAACCCCAAGCTCGGCACCGTGACCATGGATGTTGCCAAGATGGTTTCCGAGCTCAAGGCCGGCCGCGTTGAGTATCGCGCCGACCGTTACGGCATCTGCCACGTGCCCCTGGGCAAGAAGTCCTTCTCTGAGCAGCAGCTCGTCGAGAACTACGCTGCCCTGTACACCGAGATCCTGCGCGTCAAGCCCTCTTCTGCTAAGGGCAAGTACGTCAAGTCCATCTCCGTGTCTTCCACCATGGGCCCTGGCGTCAAGGTCGATCCCGCTGTCCAGCGTGACTTCCTGGCTGAGTAACTTTTAGTTACTGCCTGAGCAAAGCAAGCATTGCTAAAGAAACCCGGTTCTGCCTCGTGCAGGACCGGGTTTCTTGCTATCTCGGGCCAAAACCGCCACAAAGGTGCCTGTCCCCTTTGTGACGGTTACCAGGGTGTTCTGGCGGTAGAGGACTCGATTGCCTCGTGGCGCTTGAGCTCGCGGCGCATGGTTTGCGAATTGAGCCAAGCTGCCTGCCAGCCACGGATGGGGTAGCTCGCTTCGTCCAGCTCAAACTGCGTATAGCCACAGGCGTTGATGATCGTTGCCCCGCATGCGTGCTGACGTTCGCGTTGAAAGTCGCGACCATAGCATTGGTGCACATGCCCGTGCACCATGTACTCGGGATTCCAGGATTCGAGTGCTGTGTTAAAGCATTCGAATCCTCGATGCGGCAGATCATCCAGATCGCCCACGCCGGCGGCGGGTGCATGGGTCAGCAGAATGTCGCAGCCGCCGACCATCCTCACTTTGCGGGACAGCTTGCGCACACGCTTGGCCATCTCGTGCTCGGTATACATGTTGGCACCGTCTCGGTAGCGCATGGAGCCGCCAAGCCCCGCAATGCGGACGCCGCGATACACGTACACGGTGTCTTCGACACAAATGCAGCCGCCCGGTGCATGACGCGCATAGCGGTCATCGTGATTGCCACGCACGTAGATGAGCGGTTTGTTGATGACCGTGACCAAAAACTCAAGATAATCCGGGTCCAGATCTCCTGCGGATAAAATCAAATCGATACCCTCAAAGCGCTCCTTGCGAAAGCACTCCCATAGGCATCGTTCTTCGGTATCGGCTATGGCAAGGATTTTCATAGGGCGCGGACCTTCGGCTCATCGTCGAGTTGCGGAATGGTGCCCACCACGTTGTCGGCCAGCCAGTCCATCTCGACGATTTGCGTGCTCGGCAGCGGGGGAAAGCCCTCGATCTGCACCACGCCGTCTTGGCTATGGAGCTCGCCGCCAAATGGATTGATGGAGCCCTCGACGATGCCATTGCGGAGCAGCTGAACAAGCTTACGCGTCTGATAGGGCAGGCCCGGAGCGTAGCGAATGTCGATGACGCCCGAGCTCATACCATACCAGTAGTTGACGGCACGACCCTGGCTGTCGTCACTGGTCTCATCCCAGGTGCCGTGCAGCAGACTTCGCACGATAAGCTCGTAGTATCGGCCCCAGTTCCATACCGGCATGGCAATGCCGACAACCTTGCCATCGACCAGACGGTGGAGTCCGTAGGCCGTGGGGTCTTCGAGTGACTTTGACATGTCGGCGCCGGTCATGACGCTCGCGCCTTCGCGGCACATGGCCTCGGCAAGGCCTCCAGCGGGCACATCGCCCCAGGTCAGGATAATTTGCGCACGGGGGTCGAGCAGCGAGGCGCCAATCGCAAAGGCGTTGATCTCGCTGAGCGCGCCCGAGGCGAAGACCGACGCGTGGTAACCGATGCGGTGGTTGTCCGCCATGCTGGCGGCAAGGGCGCCCAAGAGAAATTTGGCCTCGTACATCTTGCCAAAGTACGAACGGACGCTTTGGTGGGGAAGGCCGATGGAGCAGTTGAGGAATCGCACCTGAGGATACTCGACGGCAGCCCTGAGCGTGTATTCCATCAGGCGGTGCGAGGTCGAGAAGATGACGTTTGCTCCATGTTTGACAGCCGTTTCCACGGCGGCGTAGAACACGTCCGGATCGTGACAGTCCTCGAACGCCTCGGTACGCACGATGCCGCCAAAGTGCTCGTCGAGATATTGGCGCCCTTGGTCGTGCAGACTATCCCAGCTCGACGTGGCACACGGGTATTCGTGAATAAAGGCGATACGCAGGGGATTGGCTGCTGAATAGACGGTCTTGCCCATAAAGAAGTTGAGCACGCCGGAGGTGGGCTTGGCGGGTGCCTCTTCCTCATCGACGCTCGGCGCTTCGACAAGATCGACCTTGTCCTCGTCATTTTTGCCGGCAATGACCAGCTCGCGCCAAATCTTGCACAGGCGGTTTACGACGATATCAGTCGGCGTATCCAGCAGGCGGTCTTGGTTGTACACGTTGAGGTAGACGAGCATAGCGTCGGCGGGCGTAATGTCCAGATGGTCGCCGCCGGCGCGCAGGTAGGCTCGTTTAAAGAGTAGGAAGGTATGGCGCAGGTAGTCGACCTTTTTCTGTGGCCACTTTTCGACAAGGTCCTGGCCGAGCATCTTGGCGAGCGTCTCATAGCTTCCCTCGCGCGAGAACTCAATCTCGTATAGGGGGCAGACGCGCCAAAACGCGCAGAACTCGCCGTACAGGCGACTTTCGACGGAATCCCATGTGCCGGGGTAGAGGCGGGTGACCTTGGCCGAAACCGTCGGGGCGTCCAGGAATTTGAGGACGCTGACGCGCTTGTTGCCCTCCTGGACGTAGAACCGATGCATGAACTCGGTGACGATGATGGGGTCGCGATAGCCCTCGGTCACCTGGATGTCATAGAGGTTGGACCACTTGCGGGCGAACTCGGTGCTAAATGGCAACAGGGGCATAAAGTTGCACGAAAAGGCTGACTGACGGCCCTTGGTAACCGTGCCGACGACCATTTCGAGCGGAATGTCCCTTAGGCCGACGCTCTCTCGCTGACCTAAGGGGAGCTGGGCAACGAGGCTATCGAGGTCCGTAAGGTACGGGTGCTCGCTTTGGCTGATGGCGTGACGGCGTCCCTGCTCGCCGCGCTTGCGTGCTTGACGATAGGCCTCTTCCATGGTGTCTACTCCCTTAGTCGTTTAAACAACGATATGAACCATGGTACCACGATGCGAAACCACCACAAAGGTGCCTGTCCCCTTTGTGGTGGTTTTAGGCGATGATGGGGGCGATGGCGCGGATGCAGGCGTCGGCTGCCGTGAAGGTGGTGCTATCGTCGCTGACGATAAAGATGATTTTGCCCTTGACGCCAAAGTCGCCGATCTCGCTAAAGAGCACGTACGGCTCCTTGTCAAAGCCAGAGATGGGAAGCACCGCGGCCTTGGTGGCGTCGGTAAGCTCATCTGCCAGCGCATCCAGCGAGGCCCACTTGGACGTGTCCTTTACGGCAACGGGCACGGTAACGCGCCCAAAGGGCATCAAGTGCACGAGCGTGTTCTTGGAGATGTTTGAATTGGGGACGATGATGGTCTGCCCGCAGGCGTCCTCGATGGTCGTATGGCGCCAGGTGATATCTTGGACCACGCCCGACACGCCGCCGACCTCGATATTGTCGCCGGGTTTGATAATGCCCATAAACGTCACCTGCATGCCGCCGATGAGGTTTGACAGCGTGTCCTGAAAGCCGAGCGAGATGGCGATGCCGCCGACGCCAAGAGCGGCGACGAGGGCGTTTGCGTTAATGCCAAAGCAGTTGTCGAGGATAAAGCTGCCGCCGATCGTCCATATGACGGCGCGCGCGATGTTGATGAAGATGCTGGATGAAGGGAGTGGGTTATCGTCGCGGTTAAGCAGGTGGCGCAGGGTCTTGGACGCGACCTTGGCGGCAACGGCGGTTCCGATAGCCAAGATACCTGCCCAGATGATGTTGTGGACCCATCGTTGTGCAAAGAAATGAAGAATTGGCTCAAACAATTCCATGTAGGGAAACCTCCTAATGATCGTCCAACCATGATACCCACCAAAAAGCCCGTCCGATCACATTGAACTGCGTCCCAAATCTTGGACGCCCTAAATAGCGACTAGGCCGCGAGGGCCTGATTCCGGAACTCCTCCGGGGTCAGGCCCTTCAATCTTACCTGCCTCCGGCTCGTGTTCCAGTGGACTATGTATTCCTCCAGGTCGCGTTTGAAATCCTCGAACGTCTCCCACTCGCGGCCCCGGTAGAACTCGTCCTTGACGTGGCCGAAGAGCTGCTCGGTGGCGGCGTTGTCGATGCAGTTCGCCTTCCTGGACATGCTCTGGACGATGCCGGCGGCCTCGAGCCTGGATGTGTACGAGGCGTGCTGGTACTGCCAGCCCCGGTCCGAGTGCATGGTCGGGGCGGCGCCCTCGGGGATCTTGGACAGCAGCTCGTCGAGCATCCTGACCTGCTGGGCCATGTCGGGCGTGGTCGATATGTCGCTCGCCACGATCTCCTTGGTGCAGAAGTCCAGCGTCGGGGCCCAGTAGGCCTTGCCGCCCGCCACCTTGAACTCGGTGACGTCCGTTCCCAGCTTCCGCCACGGGGCCCCGGCGTCGAAATCCCTCGCGATCACGTTCTCGAACGTCCTGCCGACGACGCCCCTGTACGAGTTGTACCTGTGGTAGGCCGTCTCGCGTCTGATACCGCAGCGAATCCCCATCTCGCGCATCATCTTGAGCACGGTCTTGTCGGCTATCACGGCCCCCTCTTCCGCCCTGAGGCACATCGCTATCTGCCGGTGCCCGCAGCCGTTGGCGGTGCGCGAGAATATCTCGGCGGCGGCCTCCCAGAGCTCGGGCCTGGTGGGCGCCTTGGGGTGCGAAAGCGCGTAATAGTAGCTCGACCTCGCCAAACCGGCGCATTCCAGCAGGTCAACGAGTGGATACTGCCCTGAAAGCCCGCTCACGACAACCGCTTTCTCTCGGTTCGGGAGCGCTTCTCTGCCTTCAGGGCTATCGATTTTTTTAAGTAGGCGTTCTCGGCCTCGAGTTTCCGGACCCGCCGCTCGAGCTCCTGCTCGCGCGTCATCTCCTTGGTCGGGGAGCCGGAGCCTTTCGGCCTCCCCTTGGGCTTCGGCCTGAGCGATGGCGGTTTCGGCGTTTTTTGCTGTT
>USCN01000058.1 GCA_900553165.1 uncultured Collinsella sp. | reverse complement strand
ATCCGATGCCCTTGAGCGTGCCGCAGACGGTCGTCGTGTTCTTCTCGCCAAAGCGCTTGGCAATCTCGCGCGACAGTTTGTAGGTCTGGCCCTTGGTCTTGGGGTTTTCCATGCCATCGCTCATTACAAAGCCCATGATGGCCACGGCGCCCGAGATGGCACCGCAAGTTTCGGTCATGCCGCCCATGCCGGCGCCAAAGCCCTCGGTGAGGGTAAAGGCGACCTGGGGGTCGAGCCCGACGGCGGGCGCGAGCGTGCAGGCGACGGCCTGCGCGCAGTTAAAGCCGCGGGCGTGGTATTCGGCAGCCTGAGCCTGGCAGGTGGCAGTGTTGAGCTGAGTGGTATCAATCTGCTTCATCGGTGTCTCCTTGATTGCGGTGTACCCGCCTATGGTACCCTTGCTGGCGCATTCGCTTATCGAGACCGCAGTGCATATCTCATTGTTTTTCGCCATCGAACACTTTCTTAAGATTTGGGACAAATAAACCTGATTAATTTGTCCCATAACCTATCGGCGGGATGGGTTGAGAGGGGTGCGGGGTAGCGGTATTGTGAACCGAATAAAACAAAACCCAAGTAAGGGAGTTGGATATGTGCGAGCAGACTATCGGTACCACGTGCGTTCAGGGCGGCTATCATCCGGGCGATGCGGAGCCGCGCCAGGTGCCCATCTACCAGTCCACCACGTGGAAATACGACACGTCCGAGCACATGGGCAAGCTGTTTGACCTGGAGGAGTCGGGCTACTTCTACAGCCGTCTGCAGAATCCCACGTGCGATCTGGTCGCCGCCAAGATCTGCGAGATGGAGGGCGGCACCGCTGCGATGCTCACGAGTTCGGGCATGGCCGCGAACTTCCTCGCGATCTTTAACGTGGCCGGTGCCGGTGATCACGTGGTCGCGAGCTCTGCTATCTACGGCGGTACGTATAACCTGCTCGCCCACACCATGGGCCGCATGGGCGTGACTTGCACGTTTGTCGCCCCCGACTGCACCGATGAGGAGCTGGAGGCAGCCTTTGAGCCCAATACCAAGCTCGTCTTTGGCGAGACGATTGCCAACCCCGCCCTTGCCGTGCTCGATATTGAGCGCTTTGCCAAGGCCGCGCATGACCACGGCGTGCCGCTGATGGTCGACAACACCTTCCCGACGCCCGTGATGTGCCGTCCCTTTGAGTGGGGCGCCGACATCGTCACGCACTCTACCACCAAGTACATGGATGGGCATGCGGCCTACCTGGGTGGCGTGATCGTCGACCACGGCCAGTTTGACTGGATGGCCCATGCAGACAAGTTCCCGGGTCTCACCACGCCCGACGAGAGCTATCACGGCGTGACCTATGCCGAGAAGTTCGGTCGCGAGGGTGCCTTCATTACCAAGGCAACCGCTCAGCTCATGCGCGACCTCGGCCCCATGCAGAACCCGCAGGCGGCGTTTTTCCTGAATAGCTCGCTCGAGAGCCTGCATGTGCGTATGCCGCGTCATTGTGAGAACGGCCTGGCCGTTGCTAAGTTCCTGCAGAGCCATCCCAAGGTGCGCTTTGTGAGCTATCCGGGCCTGGAGGGCGATAAGTACTATGACCTGGCTCAGAAGTACATGCCCAACGGTACCTGCGGCGTCGTGAGCTTTGGCTTTAACGGTGGTCGCGCGGCGGCCGAGACCTTTATGAAGAGCCTTAAACTCGCCCAGATCGCCACGCATGTGGCCGATGCTCGCACCTGCTGCCTGCATCCCGCTAACGCTACGCACCGTCAGATGAACGATGAGGAGCTCATCGCCTGCGGCATCTCCGCCGACATGGTGCGCCTGTCGTGCGGCCTCGAGGACACGGCCGATCTGATTGCCGACCTTGAGCAGGCGCTCGAGCAGTGCTAGGCTAGCTTCTCGTATGAAGCGACGGAGCCTCTTGGGGTTCCGGTGACATATAGTTCCGATTCCGTAGGCGGGACCCCAATCGCGACTGTTCGCAGGCGATTGGGGCCCCGTTTTTTGCGTTGTGCCACTCGAAAGGATGGATATGGAGAAAACCGCAGAGCAGCTGCGCCGCGAGCACCTTGCCCTTGAGGGCGACACCCATGGCAAGAACAAATGGGCGATTCTGTTTACCGTGCTCATCATGACGTTTATGTCGTGTCTGGATTCGACCGTCGTGACCGTGGCGTTGCCCGTGATGCAAAAGGAGCTGGGCGTGGGCCTCGACCGCATCCAGCTGGTGAGCTCGGTGTACCTGCTTGCGACATGCGTGGCTATGCTGCCGTTTGGCCGCTTGGGCGACGTGCGCGGCAAGGTGGGCGTATTCCAGCTGGGCGTAATCGTTTTTACGGCCGGCTCGCTGCTTTGCGGCCTTTCGAGTTCGCTCGAAGTTCTTATTCTGGCACGCATTGTGCAGGGCGTCGGCTGCGCGGCGGCCATGGCTAACAACATGGGTATCATCACCGAGTCGTTTCCGGCGCGCGAGCGCGGTCGTGCCATGGGTATTCTCGCGACCTTCGTGGCCCTCGGCATGATGTGCGGCCCCGTGCTCGGCGGCATGCTGGTGGCAAGCTTTCCCTGGGAGAGCATCTTCCTCATCAACCTGCCCATTGGCGTCATCTCGTTTATCGTGGGACTCTATACACTACCGCATGTTAAGCCGGAGGCCGGCGAGCGCCCCATGTCCCTGGTTGAGGCTGCTCGTCGCTGCTTTGCAAATTCGGCCTTCACCATCAACCTTGCTTGCATGCTCATCGTGTTCGTTGGTATTGGCGCATCCGAGTTTATCCTGCCGTTCTATTTTCAGGACGCTCACGGCTTTGGTTCCGACATCTCTGGACTACTCTTTTTGGCGCTGCCGATGGTGAATGCCTTTATCGGCCCGCTTTCGGGTACGGTTTCGGACCGCGTTGGCTGCGAGGGCCCCACGGCGGTGGGCCTGGGTGTGTACGTGTGCGGTCTCTTTGCGGTAAGTACGCTCGACGAGCACTCTTCCATCCCTGTGATCGTGTGCTGTGTCGCGTTTATGTCGTGCGGAACGTCGATTTTTCAGAGCCCCAATAACTCGCTGTACATGGGCTCGGCTCCGCGCGAAGCGCTCGGCTTTGCTGGCAGCCTGGGTAGCCTGGCGCGCTATGCGGGTATGGCAGTGGGCATTACGGTGGCGTCGAATATCCTGTATGGGCAGATGAGCGTGGCGATGGGCGAGGCCGTGACCAGTTTTGTTGCAGGCCGTCCGGATGTGTTCCTGTTTGGTTTTCGTTCGGTGTTCTATGTGTTGATGGCCGTGGCAGCCGTGGGCTTTGTCCTCTCGATGGTTCGTTTGGTGAGGATGCGCGCCCGCCATTAGCGTGTTGGGAGGCTGCCTGCCACGTATTCGCGCCGTCTCAAAAAACTGGTTTGTGGTGCGATGCGGCTTGTGGGACGGGCGGGTCCGTGGTAGACTATCGAACAACGTTTATTAATCGCGCGGTATCGTTGCCGCGAGAAGGGGTTGCGCCATGCAGGAGCTTGAGGATCGTATTCGCCATGACGGCATCGTAAAGGCCGGTAACGTCCTTAAGGTTGATGCCTTCCTCAACCACCAATGCGACGTTGAGCTGTTCGACCACATGGGCGCCGAGTGGGCCCGTCTGTTCAAGGATGTCGAGATCAACAAGATCCTGACGATTGAGGCTTCGGGCATTGGTATGGCTTGCATCGCGGCTCAGCATTTTGGCGGCGTGCCGGTGGTCTTTGCCAAGAAGGCACAGTCCATCAACCTCGACGGCGAGCAGTACGCCACGACCATCTACTCCTTTACCAAGCAGAAGGAGTACCCGGTCATCGTCGGCAAGCGCTTCCTGTCCGAGGGCGACAAGGTCCTGATCATCGACGACTTCCTGGCCAACGGCTGCGCGCTTGAGGGCCTTATCAAGATCTGCGAGGCTGCGGGCGCCGAAGTTGCCGGCATTGGCATCGCCGTTGAGAAGGGCTTCCAGGGCGGCGGCGATAAGCTCCGTAAGCGCGGCTTCCGCGTTGAGAGCCTGGCCCGTATCGCCGATATGGACTGCGAGAACGGCGAGATCACCTTCGCCTAAGCGCGCAACACAAGCGATTGGTATGCGATGTGACAAAGGGACTGTCCCTTTGTCACATTTTTTTGTATGAGGGGAGGTGCTGATATGGACGAGAACAAGATGGAATGGCGCGAGTATGCGCGCTATGCCGAGATGTCGGCCGAGGAGTTGGCGCGCGATTGCGAGGTGCAGGTGTTTCGTGCGACGGGTCCGGGCGGGCAGGGCGTGAACACGACGGACTCGGCGGTGCGTATGAAGCATGGGCCCACGGGGATTGTTGTGACGGCGCGCGAGAGCCGTAGTCAGTTTCAGAATCGCGCGAGCTGCCTGCGTAAGCTGCGCGCAGAGCTTGAGCGTCGTGGCCGTCCGCCGCGCCGTCGCGTCAAGACCAAAGTGCCCCAGCGATCGCGCCAGCGCAGGCTCAACGACAAGCACTTCAATGCGATTAAAAAGGCTAACCGTCGCAAGCCGGGCGGGGAGGAATGATCTTCTCAATAAGTTGCGGTGAAATAGGGACTGTTTCGCGGCTTTAACTGCATAAACAGTCCCTATTTCACCGCAACTTAGGTGGGGTTAGCGGGTTGGGTGCCAGACTTGGAGGGCGCCGGGTAGGATGTCGACTTCGATGCGCGAGGCGACGATGGGCTCGCCGTCGGCCTGGATGGGGTAGTCGGGCTCCTCAAAAGTTAGCTCGGCATGGCGGCAGCGGCGCATGCGAACCGGTGGCAACTTGGTATGGTGGCCGTCCTTGGCCGAAAGGAACATAGGCAGGGCTACCGCGCGAGGGACGGGGCCGCAGGCGTAGCAGACGTCGAGCATGCCGTCGCAGGGGTCGGCATCGGGGCAGATGCGATAGCCCGAGCCATAGGTAGGACCAAGCTGAATCGCCATGATGATCGCCCTCACGCGCTCGGCGGGCGCGCCGTCAAAGCTGACTGTCATGGGGTAGCTGCGATAGCGCAGGCCAAACTGCTCAAGTCCCGAAAGGGTGTAGAGCGGAGCACCCGTCAAGCCGGTCTTTTTGCGCAGCTCGGTGGTGCCAAGGCCGATGGCGGCATCAATACCGACGGAGAGAGTCTGGTCGTAATACTCGACGATCGCCTCGCCGCTGCCGCTTGCGGGGTTCCATGAGCGAATCCGCCCGATGTCCTGACGCTGCAGCTCACAGGTGAGTAGCGCGCCAAAATCCTTGCCGGAGAAATCTTCGATATCGAGCGTCTGGGCAAAATCGTTGCCGGAGCCCACGGGCAGGACGGCAAGAGCGGGGCGGGCGTCCTCCTTTTGCGTCATAAGCCCGTTGACGACTTCGTGGATCACGCCGTCGCCGCCGAGTGCGATAACGGTGCGATAGCCCTGAGCCTGTGCGGCAAGCTCCTTGGCGTGTCCCATGTGCTCGGTTAGCACCAGGTCAAACTGGGATGCGCGCGCGGTCATATCCAAAAAGCGCTGCAGGCGCTCGGCAACCTCGCGCGCGGCGCCCGACTGGGCGGCGGGGTTGGCGATGATGAGCGTGCGGCCAAAATCAGTTGCGTGCATGGGGTGACTCCCGGCGTGTGGCATGACGGTGCGGTCGCGCTCAGGTCGAATTGCCCCCGATTGTGGCTGCACGGCGATTATTACATCTACTCTATCAGGTCGTTGTGGCGCTCGATAGCATCCGCTACCGTACCGCCCTCATCCACAATAAGCGAACGGCGCTTGGGTGAGATGATGCGCTGGGCAGGGTACACGCCGCGGTGTCCGCCGGTTAGGTAGCTGATAAAGGCCACGATGACAAAGAACCCGGCGGCCGTGCCGTGGAACAGGTCGATGGCCATCATGCAGGTGGTGATGGGCACGTTGAGGCCGGCGCAGAACACGCCGAGCATGCCGAGAGCCGCCAGAAAACTGGGTTCAAGCCCGGTAAGGCAACCGATCCAGCCACCGAGTGCCGCACCGATGCCAAACAGGGGCGTGACCTCGCCGCCTTGGAAGCCCGCGCCCAGGGTAAGCGCTGTGACGACCAACTTGATGGCTGCGTCCGCCAGGGTGGTGTTACCTGCAAATCCTGCGCCGGAAAGCCACGTGGAAAGGCCGGCGTAGTCCCAGGCGTCGAGGAGGGCATAGGCGGTCAAAACCACGAGTGCGCCTATGAGTGCGCGGACGAGGTAATTGGTGATAAAGCGACCGTACAGGCTTTTGACGGTTCGAACCGACCAGGCAAAGAGGCGTGCCGTCAGGCCGAAGATAATGGCGCTGATAACAACGATGACAACCGTCCGTGGTGTCATGTTGGGAACGCTGGCGATGACATTCGCCTCGTACTCGGTTCCCAAGGCAAGCGACGTAAAGTAGCCGGTAAACGAGGCGACCAGGCAGTAGATGCCCGCGGTGTAGTCGATCTTGCCGATAAAGCACATCTCCATGCCAAAGAAAGCTCCAGCAAGGGGCGAGCCGAATACGGCGCCAAAGGCCGACGAGATGCCGGCGAGCATGAGGTCGTGGTGGTCATGTTTTTTGAGGTGGGCGAGGTTCGAGATGTTGCTGGCGATGGTGCCGCCAATCTGCACCGCGGCCCCCTCGCGACCGGCAGATCCGCCCGTTAGGTGCGTGAGCGTGGAGCAGACGAAGGTAAGGACGGCCATGCGCATATGGATGAGACGTGACCAGGTTGTTACCGCGTTTGGCGGCAAGGCCGTGGTTTTTGTACACCCATGCGGTGGCAACGCCCACAACAGGAAGCAAGGCGTAGACCCACGCGTGGTGCTCGCGATAGTCGGTCGCGATATTCAGCGAGGCCAAAAACGCCCAAGCGGCAACGCCCATGGCGAGCGAGACGATGACGACGAGCGCGAGCAACTTGGCGCTCGCGAGTAGGTTGCGGGCGTTGCGGCGCGTGTCGGCAGCCAAGAGATGCTCGGAGCGGGTGAGCTGTTGCCTGCCTGCCATGATGACGTCGTTCAGGGAGAAAAAGCCGCCGTCGTCGAGCGACTGGGAATGATCCTGCGCCTCGTTTGCGCTTTCGGGTTTGTCGGTATAAGCCATACGTTCCTCTTTTGGGTTGCAACACGAGCATTATAGAACGTGCCATACGTGACAAACCGGCAGGTTGGTTTTGGTTTTGTTTCGCGGCTTGCGGCCGACAGATGTATTCGCGGCCGCGGGCGAGGTCTTGAGCAGGCGGCGAGGGATTATACTGAGATAAACATAAAGAATCGGCGCTTTTGTTGCGCGCCGCAGCATGCTAGAGGTGCATATGGCTGAGAAACTCATTCCGTTGGAGGACGCACAGGCGATCGTCTTGTCGCACGTGAATCGCACCGAAGTTGTCGAGATTCCCGTGTGGCAGGCCGTCGGTCTTCCCTTGGCCGAGGACGCGGTGGCCGATATCGACATCTCGCCGTTTGCCAACAGCGCTATGGACGGATATGCCGTGCGCTCGTCGGACTTGGCGCAGGCATCTGGCGAGGCGCCGGTGACGCTCGACGTTATCGGACACGAGGCCGCGGGCCATGTGTTTGAGGGCGCAATCGGCGCGGGTGAGACGGTCCGCATCATGACGGGCGCGCCGGTACCCGAAGGTGCCGATGCCGTGGTGAAATACGAGATCGTCGACGTGCTCGATGGCGACGGCAACGAGGGCTCGCGTGTGAGGTTCTCGGCGCCTGCCAAGGTAGGGGAGAACGTTCGCTCTGCCGCCGAGGAGGCGCATGCCGGCGATATCGTGATGCGTGTCGGCGAGGTTGTGGCACCGGCGGGCGCCGGCTTGCTGGCGAGCGCCGGGTATGCGAGCGTGAAGGTGCATGCCGCTCCGCGCGTGGGCATTATCTCGCTGGGGACGGAACTGGTCACGCCGAGTAAGGTACCGGCGCGCGGTCAGATTCGCGACTCCAACTCGTCGGCGTTGATGGCCGAGGCGCTCGATGCCGGCGC
>USCN01000057.1 GCA_900553165.1 uncultured Collinsella sp. | reverse complement strand
TCCCCCGCCGCAACGGTAGCGATGACGGGGATGTACTCGCTATCGAGCAAGCGCTCGATATAGTCGGTGTTGACGTGCGTCACTTTGCCCACGCGACCGAGCTCGGGGTCGAGCGGCTCGGCGATGAGCGTGCCGGCATCGCTGCCCGACACGCCCACGGCCAGGTTACCGTGCTGGTTGATGGCAGCGACCAGCTCCTGGTTGACCTTGCCGCCCAGCACCTCGCGCACGATATCCATGGTATCCGGCGTGGTCACGCGCTGGCCGTTCTTAAATTCGACAGGGATGTCATAGTGGCTGAGTGCTTCGTTGATGGCCTTGCCGCCGCCATGCACGATAACGGGGCGCATGCCGATGATCTTGAGCAGAACGATATCGCTCATCACGTCGCGGCGCAGTTGCTCGTCGACCATGGCGGCTCCGCCGTACTTGATAACGACCGTCTTGCCGGTCAGGTTTTTAATCCACGGCAGCGCCTCGAACAGCAGCTGCGCGGTCGCTTCGTTGGATTCGCTCGAACGACAATCGCGTGCAAATTTCATAGTCTGCCTCGTCTTTCGTATCGTTATCGCGCCGTGCTCCGCCGTCCGCAATCGCGACGAGATGCACAGCACGCCTGGAGTTTAGGAACGGTAGTCGCCGTTAATGGAGATGTACTCGTGCGTGAGGTCGCAAGTCCACACGGTGGTCGCCGCGTCGCCCGCGCCCAGGTCGGCCGAGATCACAATCTCGGGCGCCTCAAAACGTCGCAGGGCCTCGTCCTCATCGAAGGGGACCGTCAGGCCATCGCGACAGACGGGCATGCCCATCATGTCGATGGAAACATCTTCCTGGTTAAACTGCACGCCGCACTTTCCGAGTGCCATGGCAACGCGGCCCCAGTTGCAATCGTGGCCGGCAATGCAGGTCTTGACGAGCGGAGAGTTGGCAACGGCACGGGCGGCGATATCGGCGTCCTCGTCGTTCACGGCGCCGGTAACGTTGACCGTAACAAGCTTGGATGCGCCCTCACCATCGGCGGCGATATTGCGCGCCAGGCTCTCGCACACCTCGTGCACGGCAAATACCAACTCGTCGAAGGCATCGGAGCCCTCGACGATAGGCTCGGCATCTGCGGCAGCGGCGCCGGAGGCAAGCATGATGCAGGTGTCGTTGGTCGAGGTGTCGGAATCGACCGTTACCTTGTTAAAGGTCTGCTTGACGGTCGAGAGCAGCAGGGCATGAAGTGCCGCAGGCTCGACGGGGGCATCGGTGGTGATAACTGCGATCATGGTGGCCATATTGGGCATGATCATGCCCGAGCCCTTGCACATGCCGCCTACCGTATAGACATTGCCCGCATGACCCGCAGCCTCACTGACGTAGGACACGGCGTACTCCTTGGAGTGCGTGTCGGTCGTCATGATGGCGCGAGCGGCATCGGCGCCACCGTGGGCGGAGAGCGCCTCGTAGGCAGCAGGAATGGCTGTCTCAAACGTGTCGATCGGCAGAATCTGGCCAATCACACCCGTGGAGGCAACCAGGATCTGCTGGGGCTCGCAGCCAATAACCTGCGATGCGATGTTGCAGGTCTCGCGCGCGCAGGCAAGGCCGGTCTCGCCCGTGGCGGCGTTCGCGTTGCCGGAGTTGATTGAAACACCGGCGATGATACCGTAGCCCTTGTCCGCACCGCCCAGGTTGGCACGGCTCACCTGCACGGGCGCCGCGCAAAAGCGGTTGGTCGTAAACACGCCGGCGCCGGGACAGGGTTTATCGGGCATGACGAGCGCATAGTCTAAGCGCTCGGGATTCTTCCGGAATCCCGCATGGATGCCTGCGGCCTTAAAGCCGGCCGCTGCCGTAACGCCACCCTCGACGGCGCGAATCTTGATATCAATCAGGTCGGTATTCATCGTCTTTATGACTCCTTATGTCAAACAAAAAACGGACATCGGTTGGTGCGCCATGCCAGTCGTAATCATGAGACCAGCTTAAGAGTGGCGCCCCACTCGATGCCCGACTACCAAATCGTTAACAATCGAATGTGCTACACCGGGCACGCCACTGTGGGCAAGCCTCGTCGCTCGTCAAAGCCAAAGACGATATTGGCACACTGGACCGCTTGGCCCGCAGCGCCCTTGCACAGATTGTCGATGGCGCCCGTCGCCACCAGCACGCCCGCGCGCTTGTTGAGCGCGAGGCCAATCTGGGCGGCGTTGGTTCCGACGACCGAAGCCGTCTTGGGCTGCTGGCCGGCGTCGAGCACACGCACAAAGGTGCGTCCAGCGTAGAACTGCTTGTAATAGTCGACAACGTCCTCAAGGGTCAAGGTATCGATAGCCTGCGGCGTAAGCGGCATCGTCACCGTGGAGAGCAGGCCGCGCTTGAGCGGTGCCAGATGCGGGGTAAAGACGACGCGATCGGTTAAGCCAAGGATTTGCTCAATCTCGGGCGTATGACGATGTTTACCCACGCCATAGGCTTCCAGGTTCTCGTCCGCGCTGCAAAAGTGGGTGCGGGCGTTGCAGGACTTACCGGCACCCGTCACGCCGCTAATGGCATCGACGATTACGGGGCCGCTCTGGGCAACCCAGTCGGCGCGCACGGCGGGAGCGGCAGCAAGGCTCGTTGCGGTGGGATAGCAACCGGCGCAGGCGACCAACACGGACCTGCCAGCGGCATGGCTGGAAGCAGCGGTCTCTAAGTCCTGGCAGAACAGCTCGGGCAGGCCGAAAGCGCGGGTCTTGAGCAACTCGGGGCTCGTGTGCTCGGCGGCATACCATGCCTCAAAGACAGACGCGTCGCTCAGACGGTAATCGGCCGAAAGATCGAAGCAGGAGACGCCAGATGCAAGCAGTGCGGGCACCTGTGCCATGGCAGCCGTGTGCGGCACGGCCAAGAAGACGGCGTCGCAGGATTTAAGCTCGGGGGCGTCATGCGTGGTGAAAACCAGATCGCTCACGCCAGCAAAGCTCGGATACACCGCGGACAGCGGCTGGCCGGCATCGGCGTTGGACGTAATGGCGACAAGTTCAAACTCGGGATGGCCAAGCACGAGGCGAATGAGTTCGGCGCCGGCATATCCAGCCGCGCCGACGATTCCAACCTTCAAAGACATATCAGACTCCTTGTCTGCGATTTATGCACCGATGCGCATTTCGCAGCGGTTGTTATGAAGTGGGTTGAAACTTTAGCACCAAAAGATGCATGGACACGTAAATGGCTTGCATATTCATGCATTGAAACAATCCCGACACATTCGCTTGAAGGAATTGACAAATGGAGCGGGCCCCATATTGACCGGCGCTCCTAACGGCACCGGGCAATACGGGGCCCGCCCATGCGAAAACCAAGTTGTTAGGATGAGCCAGCCGGCTAGAGCTCGACCGGCACCCATTCGTCGTGATTGCAGATAAAAGCCTCGGGATCCTCGACGCTAAAGAAGACGAGCGTGGGGTCGTTAGGACCCTCATAGTGCTCGCCCAGGCGCTCTAGATGCTTCCACCCGGCTTCGCGCATTTCGTCTAAAGCCCGGTCATCCAAGCCGGCACGCCCGCGCAAGATAAGCCAGCCATGGCCCGGCCACCAACTCGTGGCCTCAAAGCGCTGGTTTTGCAGCAGCTCTTGCCACACATCTTTGGTGCGCGCTGTTACAAACCACAGCTTGCCATCCTGGATCTGCGCAAACGAAAACGGACGCACATGAGGCTGTCCGTCAACGCTCGTCGCCAAATACCATGCCGGCACCGACGTCAGATACTCCAACACCGTATTCAATCCGTCCACGTTTCCTCCTGTACTAGTTAGTTTGGGAACCTGGTTTGTGCGAGCTAGAGCTCCAGGCGCTCCTCGCTGCCGTCGATATCACAGAAGCGCGCGGCAATATTGCGGACCGAAAAGAAAGCAAGGCGGCCGTCGTTGGCACTCTCGTGTTCCTCGCCAATGCCCACCATGTGCTTAAAGCCCGCTTGACGCACCTTGTCGCTCGCAACTGCGTCGTCCTCAAGTGCGGCTTCGCCGGTCAATACGATCCAACATTCCCCCGGCTTCCAGCCCGAGAGCTCAAACTTGGGATTCGCACTCAGCTCCGCCCACACATCCTTGTCGCGCGATGTGCAAAACCACAACTTACCGTCATCGACCATGGCAAACGAAAACGGTCTCACGCGGGGCTGATGTCCGTCGGCCACATCGGTCGTGGCCAGATACCACGCCGGAATGCGCCTGAGATACGAACAGGCGCGCTCAAGCTGAGCCGTGCGGTCGTTGTCGGTCATAGGGACCCCTTTCTTGCGCTCGAATCGCGCCTAAACAAGTTGAAGGTTGATGACGATGACGCAGATGAGCAGCAACGCCGTCACCACCGCCGCCAACGCATCGCCGCGGCCAAACGTAAGCGCATGCAGGCGCGTGCGGCCCTGCTCGCCATGATAGCAGCGTGCATCCATGGCAGCAGACAGCGTCTCGGCATGGCGGAACACGCCGGTGAACAGCGGGATCGCCACACTGCCGAGCATGCGTACGCCACCGAGCGGACCGCCCGTCACGCGCGCACCGCGGCTTGCCTGTGCATCGGCCGTCTGCTTCATCTCAGTGGCAAACTGCGGCATAAAGCGTAGCGCGATACCCATGATCATGCCGAGCTCGTGCGCAGGAAGTCCCACACGCGCAAGCGGCGCGAGCAGGCGCTCAAAGCCCGCGGTGAGGTCGAGCGTCGGCGTGGTGAGTGTAATGGCGCTCATACCGGCCATCATCAACGTCAGGCGACACGCCATAAAGGCGGCAGAACGCAGTGAGCCCTCGCTTATCTGCAGAAAGCCGAGCTGCCACAGGATGCGCCCACTCTGATCGGTAAACAAGTTGAGCACCGCGACCACGACGACGATTGCCAGCAGCGGCGCCATCGACGACAGAACGCGACGAACCGGCACCCGAGACACGGCATAGGTCAGCACAACGAAAATTGCGACCGGGGCCAGTCCGCGGAAGCCACTGACCGTGAGCGTCGTGATCAGAAACACAAAGCCCAAGAGCAACTTGGTTCGCGGGTCCAGGCGGTGGATTGCACTATCGCCGGGATAGTAGCTGCCAAACGAAAACGCCTCCATCAGCAGCCCTCCTCTCGCGCGACCGTCTTGGATTTAGCAATGTCCGCGACGTTAGAAGGACCGCCCGAGCGACCGATTAGCAGGTCCACCAACTCGCCTGCCAGCGACTCAACCGTATAGAGCCCGCCGCGACGCAGCGGCACGCCCACCTCCGTAAGCGCCAGCGCCATACGCTGGGCGGCGGGAACGCCCAAGCCGATCGACTTGAGCTCATCGGCATGCGCAAACACCTGCGCGGGGGTTCCCTCGGCAAACACCGCGCCTTCGTTCATTACGACGATGCGGTCGCAGCAATTGGCCAGGTCATCCATGCTGTGCGAAACCATGACAACGGTCAGGCCCTCGCGATGGAGCCGATCGATAAGCTCAAGGAAATCCCTGCGCGCAGCCGGATCGAGCCCCGCCATGGGCTCATCGAGCACCAGGACTTCGGGCTCCATGGCGAGCACGCCGGCGAATGCCACACGCCGTTGCTGACCGCCCGAAAGCTCAAAGGGACTCTTGTCGCCGACCGTGGAAAGGTCGAGGCCCACGCGTGAGAGCGATGACTCGACACGACGGTCGACTTCATCTTGCGGCAAGCCAAGGTTATGCGGACCAAACGCCACGTCCTGCGCCACGGTTTCGGCAAACAGCTGACGCTCAGGATATTGAAACACCACGCCGACCTTGGCCTTAACCGCGGCGGCGTCTTTCTTGTTTGACAGATCGAGCCCCAGCGCGCGAACGGATCCCTCCTGGGGGCGAATCAAACCGTTGAGATGCTGGACCAGCGTCGACTTACCCGAACCGGTATGACCTGCCAAGCCCAGGAACTCGCCGCGACGCACCGTCAGCGATACATCGCGCAGCGCCCACGGGCTGCTTGGGTCGTTTCCCCAGAGAGCCTGTTTGCTCGATTTGCCCGCAGTGGCCGAGCGCTTATGCCAGCGGCGGCGCTCGCGCGGACTGAGCGAATAACTGTACGAAACATGGGATAGCTCGATGACGGGCTCCGACGCGTTGCCCTCGTTGTCTACCGGAACAGTGCCGTCAGCGATTTCCGACTGGGATACGGAAGACTGCCCCGCGATGCCTGCCCCACTTCGCTCGGCATAAGCCTGCGCAATCTCGGCGACCATATCCGCCTCACGTACCTGCGCGCAAACGGGCACGCCCTCCGCACGAAGTGCCATGCCCAAACGGCACGACTCTGGCATGTCAAGGTTGAGCTGAACGAGTTCATTCGCCCGCGTCAGAATCTCATCGGGCGTGCCCAGCATGGCAACTCGTCCCGTCTGAAACACGGCGACACGATCGGCCTCGGCAGCCTCCTCCATAAAGTGCGTAATCATCACGATGGTCATGCCGCGAGCGTGCAACGCGCGGCAAGCCTTCATGAGGCCCTTGCGTCCACGCGGATCGAGCATCGAGGAAGCCTCGTCCAATATGAGCACGCGCGGTTCCATGGCGAGCACGCCGGCAAGCGCCACGCGCTGCTTTTGGCCGCCCGAAAGCGCATGGGTCTCGTGGCGCTCAAAGCCCACCAGGCCCACACCCTTCAGCGCCTCGCGTACGCGCTGCGCAATTTGCGCCGATGGCACGCCAAGGTTTTCGGGACCAAACGCAACGTCATCTTCGACAAGCGTTGCCACCAGCTGGTCGTCGGGATTCTGGAATACCATGCCCGCGGTCGAACGAATGTCGTAGACCAGCTCGGGGTCGGACGCATCCATGCCGTTGATGCGTACCGTGCCCGCATCGGGCTGCAACAGCGCATTCAGATGCTTGGCAAACGTCGACTTGCCCGACCCATTGCCACCGAGGATGCAGAAAAACTCCCCGTCCTCGATGTTCAGATCGACACCGTCGAGTGCCGACACGGCACCGTCATAGCTAAAGGAAACGCCCCGACACTCAATCATGCGCGGCCTTTGACCTGGTCCTTTTTAGGCGTGATGAGGTTGGAGACCGCCTTGTACACTGCAAGCGTCAATACCGAGTTAAGCACGGTCTTGATAAGGTTGAACGGCAGCACGGCAGGAATCATGAGCGGGGCGATCACATCGACCGAGCCATACCAGAACCATACGCCAATGGTAAGGTTAGCGACCATAGACAGCGCCGTAGCGGCAATGACACCGAACACTAGGCCAATCACGGCACCCTTATAGGTATGCATCTTCTGGTACACGATCGCCGCGGGCAGAATGTAGCCCAGCGTAGCCACCAGGTTCATAAGTGCGCCGACCCAATCGCCCGTGGTAAGCGCATGGATAACAATCGCCATAGCGGCAACAGCAGTGCCGGCGCCAGGGCCATACGCAAATCCACACACCATCGCCGGCACCAGCGACGGGTCATACGTCAAAAACGGCGCCGAAGGAAGGATGGGCAGCTGCACATACATAAACAGGGCGCCCAAGGCGCACATCAGCGCCATGGTAACGAGCTGTTTGGTGCTCCACCTATTCGTGTTCTCAAAATGGATATGCTGCGACTGTTCAGACATAAGATCACCTGCCTCTTTCATCCGGACTCTAACCGTTGGTACTGGAATCTCACCAGTTCAGCCGGCATGCGAACCAACACACGCTCGGGTCGCGGACTCATCGGCTCGGCACCCCTTTGACACCGCCCGATTTACCGCCAGTGGGGAATTTCACCCCGCCCTGAAACAGCAGTTGCAAGTGTAGCACGAGCAGACTTTCGCGCAAGTATGCCAAGGGTAATTTATGGTGGAGATCAGTTGCCGCAACAACCACGTTCCCCACCCATCCCAAAGTAACGCGCCTTTCGCGCAAAGCGCGAAACAGCGAAGGGGACACGTATCCCCCACAACCACGTCCTTCTCCGCGAGCCGACCTCAAGGCCGTAAACGTAGGGAATCC
>USCN01000056.1 GCA_900553165.1 uncultured Collinsella sp. | reverse complement strand
CGGGCGCATGCGACTCCGTCACGGTGTTTTGTCCGGCAAGCGTCAGCACCAGGTCGCCTTCGGCGCCGATGGCCTCGCCCGCGTAGCCGTTAAGCTCCAGGTGGTCGGCATCTGTCCAGGTCCAGCCGGGGCCTGACACGCCCGGCTCGTAGTACGTCGCGCCCGCGATGATGAGGCTCTCCGCGCCCGCGGCATAAGAAGGCCCGCCCAGCAAAACGCATAGGCAGGCCATGGCAACAATCGCAATGTAATGACGGCTGGTGTAGGACTCGGCAGCAAACATACCCGCTCCGATCTTCGCAGGAGCCAATAGAATGTGCACCAGAAAATGCCCTGGTAGCAGCAGCTATTAGTTTAGCGAGATCATGCCGAAAATAAAGAAAATGCCCGTAAACAGTGCCAGGAAATAGGTGTAAATCGTTTCGCCAGTCGGTGAAAGGAGGAGACTCTTACGTAATCGATCGGCAGCCGACTCTCAAGTCAACAAATAAGGATAATTGGAATATCCAATGTGCAATTGAAGCTATCTTCCCGATGTTCCCATGGGGCAGGGCCCTGAACCCGTGCTCCTGATCGTCCTCGTCCGGAAGCGAGCAAGCTCTGTCTTTCTGTAGAACTCCGCAATGTTACATACCTGCGGGCCTACCCCCTCCTCTACTGACATTTCACAGGGCGTCGCGGTTACATCTTACCGTGGGCCATCTAAGTTCTCGTTCGTCACAATTGCACACCTGACGTTATCGCGTAGGTACCGCAAACGTCAGGTGGCAGCAGGGACGTGGTGGTCAATATTCGGTGAGCGGAAATGGTCAAAAATTATTTTTAGCAGTGGTTAAAATCGCCCGGTGCTAACAGCTAGTTTCCCTGCTCAACCGAAAAATTATTCCACAATGCTATTTATTAAGGAAACTCTTGAGAGTCTTAACGGAGCTGCGGTTAGCAAAATAGAAGACAATTGCGCAGCAGAGGGATAGTGCGCAAATCGAAGGAAGCGAGTTGAGGCCAGCCGCAAGAAGCGAAACCACAACGACAATCACTCCGTAAGCCAAAATCCTCTTCCAGTCAACAGTCATCGTGCAGTATCTATGGGTTTGCTTCAAGCGAGCAACGAGAATGGCTGCATTTCCAAGGAAGTTGCCAAGTGCCGCCCCCATAAGACCTATCAAGGGAACAAGCGCAAGGGATGCAACGATATTCACGGCGGCGCCGATGACCGTAGTACTGGCAGCGCCCTTGGTGTCCTTGGCACACATATATAGTACTCCCACAAACGCAGAAAGCGCATTGAGGGCGGCGCCTAGGTATAAAAGTGCTACGTAGTTAAAACATGAAAAGTAAGAAGGATCCATGGCAAACTGGACAAAGAGCTTGGTCACAGGCACGCCGGGGATGAGCAAAGTAGCAAGCAAAATGGCGTATTGGTTGAATACCTTCGAGAAATACTCGTCCTTCCCCTTCTTCTTGAAGAGCATAACTGCTTGCTCCTGCCAAGCGGGGGTGAAAATGTTGGAAATCATCGAGAGCGCGGAGGGAAACTTCATCGCCACGGAGAAGATGCCATTTGCGGAATAGCCCATGAAGCCGACAATTATCAGTCTCCCGAGCATAGTCATCGCCCACCAACTCAGCTGATTGGGCAACAAATAAAGCGAGTAGCGCAGCATCTCCAACGCCACTTCCCCATTAATGCCGGATGCCGCAAACGATCTGAGTTCTCTCTGCGGAACAACCAGAAATAGCGATGCCACGACTGTGGCGGACAGCATCGCGTAAAGAAGTCCGTGATATCCCACATTCAGGACGGCGACCAGGAGAAAACAGCCAAGACAGTACGCGATTGAGTAAACGATGCCAGAAATCGCGAACAACTTATTGTTATGAAGGCCACGCGTGCCGTACTGAAAACTCTGATAAAGACAGCTCAATACGACAAGGACATACATCAGACCCGCATCGGCAAAGTCGACAATAAGCCAGCAGATCCAGAATATCGCCGTGAACACCGCTGTAAGCCCAGCAAAGAGACCCAACCAAGTCGAGTAGACGCTTTTTTTATCGGCCTTAGCATCAATAACCCAACGGAACAGCGACTCTGGAATAGCAAGAACTGCAATGGGTTGCAGGAGGGCGATTATGGTATAGACCATGTCATAGATGCCCATGTCGTCCGTTGCGATATAATGAGTACAAAGCGGGATTATCAGAAGCGTGAGAATCTTAGAGCCGAACGTGCCAATAGCAAAGATGCCCGTGTTCTTAATGAGAGCCATAGCATGCGTTTGCTCGGAACCCTCAGTGTCCTGTTTCTTCTTTTTTATTTGACTCAAGTTTCCTTTACACCAACCCAAATATTGCAGCAAGATACTTAAGGGAACCAGAAACCCCGAATTCGCTTAAAGTGTCTCGAAACGGCAAGGACGATCCGGAGACTCGATCGAGGCGCCCTTGCACCGTCGGGGATGCGGAGAGGTGCGGCCCATGCGAAAGATAGGCCGAGAGTTCCCGGGGAAGCGCCTCTCGAACGTCGGTAAGGTCGCCAGTCGTTAGCCCCGTGAACTCAAGCACCTTTGAGTTGTCGAGAATGCGATCGACCATACGGTCGTAGCGAACCTGGGGAATGTAGCCATATTCCTTCAAAGCGGGACCGCAATGGTACTCATAGTCATGAAGTGTCACATCGCGCGTCTCGACCGGCAAGACGGAGAGATACAAGTTGAGCACTTCGCCCCAAGTCTGGTGCTGCGAGGTCGCCACATTGAAGTCCTCACCGGCGGCAGCGGAGTTCCCGACCAACAGTGCAATCATCCGCGCGACATCACATGCCCATGTGAGAGTGCATTGTTTCCCCATCATCTCGTGAACGACGGGGACCGGAAGCCCCTTTAAAGCGCGCCAAAGCCAGAGACTGCTTTCGTATGTGCATAGCTGAAATCTGCCCACACCATCACCCGAGAAGGTAATGGCGGGGCGCACGATGGTCCAGTTCTCCATCGAGCCGAATCGAAGGATGTCCTCCTCATGAGCTTTAATGATTGCGTACTCTCCGCCAGCGCGATATCTCTCATCAGGACACGACTCAAGGAGACGCGGGCTTCGCTCGTCAATAATCGGCGAATCGGCAAAGACACGGTAGGACGAGAGGAATACGTAGCGGCCCGCCGAAGCAAGCATGGGCTCGGACACTGAACGGAATACCTCGGGGTCCCATGTCATAAAGTCTACTAGGACATCGTATCCATCCTTTAACACATCAGCGAGAAATACTGGATCCTTCGCATTGCCCCGGAGATAGGTGACCGAACCCTGCGATCTACGGGCGCTTCGAGAGGTAACGAAGACGTCTCACCCACGAGAGGAAAGTTCCCCCTGGAGATAGTCCCCTATCGCACCCGTGCCCCCTAGAAGTAGCGCTTTCATCGAACAAGCCCCTTCAGCATGCGTATGCCTTTTTCACCAATGACAGACTTGATGGCAGCTTTGGCGTTTCCCGTCGCAGTCTCCTCGATACTGTAGAGGATCTTAAGTGCATCGGTGTCGTCCTCGGGTCGCACAAACGCTTCAATCAGAACGGGGCGGTCGCGCGGTTCTGGTGAAACGAGCAAGTCAACAGCGACTAGATACTCATCTTTTGTCTCAACGCCCCGATATTCGAACCCAAGGTCCTCGGCAAAGTGCTTGATAAGTTTGCGCGACTGGTGCCCGTAATGGCCCCGAGCGCTTACATAGAGGTCTGCCTCATCGCCGAGGGGGTAAGCGCGATTGATATGATTCTTGAACTCGACACCGCAGCCGTTGTTAACAATGAGGATGCGTAGGTTGTTGCCAACATGACGGTTGCCGAGCGCATTCATATCATAGAAAAATGCAAGGTCACCGAACACGCCGAAGCAGGGGGCATCTGTAGCCAGCGATGCTCCGAGCAGGCTTGATACGCCACCGTCGATGCCAAATCCTCCCGTGTTGCAGTACCCACGGACCCGATTGCCCTCGAAGAGGCTCCATGTACGCAACGAGTTGTAAATTCCCATGTGGATAATGGAGCCCTCAGGGAAGAGGGGCAGAGTCTGTTGAGCCATCCAAGCGTTTGAGAAAGGCAATTCAGGAATCTTGGTCATAATGGCGGTAGCCTCGCGCGCGCACTCCTCTCGGTACGCCGGCGAAGTAGTCGAGTCGACCATACTCGCATATGTTTCAAAGAAGCGCTCCTCAGACATGTCGAAGACGTTCTTCAAGCAACCGAAAGTGTCGCGCACCTCTCCATCCGGATTGACGCGCCAGGACGCCTTAAGACGTCTTGGCGCGGCTCCCCCCGAAGTGTTCCCGATGTGGATGAGGACGTCGATTGTCTCTGACGAGGCAACGGCATTGCCTTGCGAGAAAAGCAGCGAGGGGTTCACGCGGTAACGGCCCCAATAGTTACTCGTCTGATCGCAGAGAACGCACGCGCCGTAGGTCTCGCAGAATGAATCAACGGCAACGGTAAGTCTATCGCTCCAGCGGCTGTGCGCACCGACATAGACGGCAACCCTGGAGCCGGAAGGGATCTGAGGAAGTTCATCTTCTGATGTATAACGCATGATGCTACGGCTCTTGGGGAGCTCTGGGGCATCGTATACCTTGGTATAGGTTGTGGTGAGGTTGATGTGGACGGGGGCTCCGCCATCGCGCCGAAGCTCAAGCAGCGCTCGATTGATGGCAACGTTGGCGTAAGTGGCATCCTCAGCGCTCTGAATGATAGGCACTTGCACGCTCAACTTCACGGTGTCGATAGGTTGGACGGTTCGATCGATGGCCTGTTGAATGTTTTGGCCAATGCGGACCGCATGCTGCGTCGAAGTAACTGCAAGCACGGGAAGTTTCCGATAATAGGCCTCAGTGAGACCTGGAAAGTAATTCCTGGACGCTGTGGCCTGCGTGCAGCTGAGAGCCACCGGCTCGCCAGACTCTTCTGCAAGACCGCAGGCGATATAGGCCGCGGAGCGTTCATCAACGGAGGAGAACACCTGGAAATACGGGTCGCGCTGAAGACTGACCACGAACGATATGTTTGTGGTCCCCGGAGAGGCAACGATTTTCCTCACTCCATGCTGCTTCATAAGACTCATGAGCATGAGAACGTTCTTCTCTTCTGTGTACTTAGCAGGCATCTACGCCACCTTTCTTTGTTAATGGTTCACGATTACGCGCACCGTTAGTGCTCAGAGAGTACCGGCTTGAGAGCCCCTCGCAGATACTCCAGAGAACTCTGGCGAAGTGAGGAAATCCTGGTTTCGGCACTAGCAAAGTTGACTTGGGCGACAGAGCAGGATGCGTCCTTAGCATCCCATCGGATTAATCTATCCTCAAGGTCTGTAAGGCTCAAAAAGCTTTCAATTCTTACGTTTTGTGAGGCGGTGGAGCCAGGTTTAAAGCGTTCAAAGACAGAGAAGTCTCGTTCTAGTAGGGTCGAGAAGACAAGACCGTGGAACGAGTCAGTGCACACATGGGATGCGTTGTCTATGAGCCAGAGGAACTCTAGCGGCCCCACGCCAGAAGGAACCATACCCCCACGCTTAATATCTCCGTTAAACACAGGGATGATAACGAGTTTGAGGCCCTTTTTCTTGGCAATGGAACGGGCAAGCTTCCAGTTCCCCTCGGAGCGACCCAAGAAGTAGCAGAGACAGTAGCGCTCGGAGACTAGCGGAGTGTCATGCCGACTGATGGAACGCCACTCATCAGCACCGAGCAGTACCACTGGATCGCAGACAACCTTACATTCCCTGCCGCTAAGGTCCCTCACCATTCGCGCTCCCGCAGTCTCACGAGCGCTCAAAGCGTTGAAGCCAGAGACAAGTGGGGCGATAGTCGCAGCAATGGTATCAGGGAGCGAGTCACAACCGAAGCTTGGAGCATAGGCGATACGGGGTTTATCGTCAGCGACGAAATCGAGATAGTAACGAGGGTCGAAGCAACGTGGGGACCACACTTGATCGCTGCCACAGACAAACGCATCAAAAAAGGAATTCAGAGCTTCAAAATCATCTGGCGAAGCTACCGGCTCGGTTTCTTTAATGAAGGTGGAAGTAAACCCCTTGAACGCGGCACTCTTCTCGGCTGAGGTGAACGGCGCAACCCCCATTGCACGCTGCTGGAACATGCGAGCGGCCTTGAAGGGCTTACTCTTACGCAGCCCGGATTGATTTCGCTGCTGCCAAGGCGCGGGGTCGTAATTCACGAGGCGAGCGTCCGCCCCAATGTCATTCAATGTTCTTTGCAAGGCATATGCCTGAAGAACCGTCCCATAGTTTTGAGACTGGTACCAAGTCATTTGAGAAATTAGAGGTTTGTGAATATCAGGAATCACGGAGTACTCTCCTTTCAATAGGCACCATTCCTCGAGAGAGGAGAATTAGAGGGGCGCAGACAGCAGCATTTACGGCATGCCACTCGGTGAAAGCAAAGATGAAAATGGCGATAAGAGCGGCTGCAAAGATGGGATCGATTCCTTCCTTCAATTTGAAAGCACGCCATGCGAGCACTAGAAGCCAGGCGAAACCTGCGACCCCCAAATTGAACAGAAACGATGCGTACATCCCATCAACAGTGTGGATATCGTGAAATGTTCCCCTGATGAGAAGAACGCCTTCAAAGGCATGGTGTCCGAAAACAGTGAGGCCAGCATAATTCCATTGTGCCCACCAAAGAGCAGGCCTACCAGTAAGAAAATCACTCGCAGCCTGGCTGAAGTTGGGTCCCATGAACCAGATGGCGGAAATCCACAGCGTAAAAAGAAAGAGAACCAAAGGAACGGCAACGATAACCCTTGGCACCCATTTTACAAAGCCGCTACCCGCACGATTTGACCAGGACGTTAGTACAACCACCAATGCATAGAAGAGAAGGAGAGATGCTGCCGAAGTCCGCGAACCCGCTACAGCAATAATCACACTCGTAGAAATCGCGCCGACGATTCCCCTCAGCGCAATGTGTACATCCGTTCGACAGAACATGGCCATAGCCCAAGCGAAGAATACGGCTGCGCAGTAATTCGGATGGATAAAAAACAACGCACTACGATTCGAAGACAGGCCTCCGATATCGGACCATTGCAATCCAATCGTCACGCCCATCAGCCGAGCGATGACATAGGTCCAGATCATAAGGACTATGATTGCCGTTACGGCGCGGCTCCAGCATTTAAGGATAGACTGCGGATCAATTTCATATGCGGCGGTAAGAAGAAGCGAAGTAGTCAACAAAACAGACTCGCCAGATAGAACATAGGACACAGTTCCGAGACATATACCTATAATTCCCAAACCGCTCGAGTGGCCCTCCAGGAAAAGGACAGCCACCCTGAACGCCAGAAAAGCGCATCCAAATAGCAATAAGACCTTAGCAAACACACCTTCTACCGCAACGAAAACAGTAGCTTGGAGAAAGAATTTGGCAAATAAGACCCAAAAGCCCATCCAGAAGAAGACCGAGCTCCTTGACGAAAGTGATAGGTTTACAGGCTGATCAGCGGTAGCGCTATTCGTCATTCGAAAGAACCTCCCAATAGCGCTCCGCCACGGCATCCCAAGTATTCGCTGTGGCAACAGCGTGAGAGCGACTTGCCACCTCGCGATAGAGGGCGTTATCAGAACACAGGCGAACAAGGGATGTGGCAGCCTCATCTGCCCAATCCGCTTCGTCGATATCGCAACGAATAGAGTTGGATCCGTCAAAGAGCGCAGAGGCGCCGCACTTCTCGGAAACAATAGGTATGCAGCAGGATGCGGCGCCCTCCAAAACGGATACATTGAAGGTGTCGAACCTGCTGAGCCCGGCATAGAAGTCAGCCTTACGATAGAGTCTCATTAACTCTTCCTTGTCAGATATTTCTCCGCGGTAATCAAGCTCAACACCACCCTCCCTAGCCATCTTTTCGCAGAGGGCACGATTGGAGCCGACGGCCCGGGAATCCCGACCGCATACTATGAGCCTAGGTTGGGTATCCGTTAGGGCAGCATACTTCGACAGCGCAAGGAGTGCGAGATCGCAGCCCTTGCGCTCCTCGAATCCTCCCGTCGTTA
>USCN01000055.1 GCA_900553165.1 uncultured Collinsella sp. | reverse complement strand
GGCGGCATGTTCTCGCGACGCGTGGTCGACAAGATTGGCCTGCCCGATGCGCGCTTCTTTATCTACGGCGACGATGCCTGCTACGGTTACGTAGCCAGCCAGCACTTCCCCGCCGCCGTGGTCGCCGACGTGGTGCTCAAGCGCGCCCGCGCCGTCTCTAACTGGGACATCGCCGGTAAGCGCCAGCTCAACTCCACGAGCGACACCAACCGCTACTACATCATGCGCAACCGAGGCTTCCTCGCTCGCTATATGCAGATCTACGGTGACTACCACCCCATGCTGTTCCGTCTGGGCAATGCCGCGACCTTCTGCAAGGAGTTCATTCGTCTGGCAGCAGTCGACAAATGCTTTAAGACCGGCATTCCGGCGCTGCGCCGCGGCATGAAGGACGCCCGCAAGATCGTTAAGGATCCCAACTGGAAGCCCATGCCGCCCCTGAAGGACGCCGAGTAGTAAAGGGCTTTCGCCCGCCGCTACAGTCGTTGACACACCACGGACACACGCTGACCGTCAAAGCCAAAGCCCCAACGCATGCGCCCGACGGCGGGGCGCGGCACGCGGATATCATCGATGCCGTCGCGCTCTATGTCGAGCAGCGCCTGAACCGCCAACAGTTCCAGGCCCAGGGCATCGACGCCAGGGTCGTACAACATGTTGACCGTAATGAGCGGTCGCTCATCGAGCATGCCGAGCGTGTCGGCCACGTCAAACACCCGACCGGTGGGAATCACCTGGATATCCCAGCGATCCGAGACGCCACTTCGCTTGGAGCTGGGATTGCAATAGCCGGGCAGTCCAAAGCAGAGCCCCTGAAGCGCCAGATGATAGGCTGTCGGCATATCTGATTGGCCCACATCGATGCCCAGATCGCTGATAGCACAGCTCAAAGCTTGCTTTACAGTGTCCTCGTCTCCTCGACACAGCCCGTCATGGAACGAGTCGATAACTCCAACGTCCTCAACGGCGCACTCAAACCATTCCAGAATTACAAGACGGAGCGCCTGACGCACTTCGTTATTAGGCAGACGCAGGGAACGAAGGCACGCGCCGTTTTCCGAATGCCCCGTCATGTCCGTCGTAAGAAATCCAGACAGATACAGCGCTGTCCAGATATCTTCGGGCTTGGCGGCATCGGCCTCCTCGGCATGCACATGCACTGGCACCTCAATAAACCCATGCGCCTCAAGTAAATCGAACAATGCGGACAGGCGCATGAGATTCCAGTCGCCGACGCATGCGCTCAGACGGTCGGCGTAACCATACAGATCTGCCCGAACGGGCGCGACGCAACCGCGATGTGCGTAGTCCACCACGCGCTCCGGGCTCGAGCAATAAAAACCACCAAGCAGATAGCCCTCGAGCCACTCACGCGCGTCATCCAGACAGCCGTTGCGACCGATGCAATCCAACAGCACTTGGACTTCGTCGTCCGAAAAACCGAACCATCGATCACACCAACTCGACAACGCTGTCGCCGACCGATAGGAAACCCCACGTTGGGACAACGCAAACTCGGCATGACCGGGGCGTTCGCACATCAGACACGTCAATCGCAACGAGTCGCCGGCATCGGCAATGGTGTCGAACAACATTCGGCTGAGCGACTCTAGGGAATCCACGCTACCGTCGTCCTTAGCGTCCAAACGCTTTGGACATACCGCGTCGTAGTCGTCTATCAGAAGAACAACCTGCTCATCGAAAGCTGCCTGGAGCAGTTTAATAAGCACGCCAAGCGCCGCATCGATCTCCTTATCGCTGGCCACCCCACGCGCCGCCCTCTCGATAAGACGAACCTCACGTCTTGACAGATCAGGCGCGGCAAGCAGCGGCAGTAATCGGGCGCACTCGCGCACGACAGCCCCGCGAATTGCTGCCGCAGCACCAGCGCCATGCCTCGAAGCGGCAGCTGTAAAGTCGAGCATGATGACCGGATAACTCGCGTACTCATCACGATAGCGACCGCCGCCCGCCTGCCAAATCTGGGTACCAGCGAACAGGCTTCGATCCGGCAGCCGGCGATCAGGTCGTTCCAAATAGCACTTGAGCATCGATAAATTCATGCTCTTGCCAAAACCCTTGGGCCGACAGCAAAGCGCAACAGGTGCTTCACTGTCCAATATATCGGCAATAAACATAGTCTTATCGACGAGTAAACACCGATTGATTGCATCGGAAAAGTCGTGTGCATCAACCGGTAGAGCTGCGCTATCCGCATGATTGAGCAACCGTGCACCAAACGCATGAGTAAAACCACAATTCACCTGTTCAGACACCGTAAACTCTCCTTCTAACGCAGCACGATGCCCATTGTAGCGAGCGGGTAGAGCGCAACAATATCGACATGCAAACGTTTCGGGCAGCGGTAGCAACAGCCCCCCGAGGGGGCATAACAAATCGTTGCACAACAAAAAAAAGGGGGGCCGATGCCGCCGCACCGGACCCCGTCCCAAACTCTTATAGAAAACGATCTGGAAGATTACTCCTCCAAGCCGTCCTCCCCAGAAGCCTTCTTCTGCTGATCGAGCTTATGCTTACCACTTACGATAGACGTAGCGCCCAGTGTGGCCAAGCTTGCACTGGCAAGGCTCGCCATCACAATCAGATCGCCCGTCTTGGGCATGTTGCCGCCCGAGGACTTGGTAGTTGTAGTCGTCGTGGTCGTGGTGGTCACCGTTTTGGAGTCATTTTGCTCTTGGACCTGGTTGTCAGCACCGCTCTTGTCGTCGTCTTCGGACTGTTTCTTTTCGCCCTCGGCCTTGCTCTTGTCCTTCTCCTCAGATTCAGACTTCTTATCCTCGTCCTTCTTCTGTTCGGACTTGTCGCTCTTCTCCTCAGAGCTAGAACCCTTATCGGATTCGGTCTTCTCGGAAGCCTTGTCCTTGGAGTCGCCCTTTGCGGCTTCGATCTTTTCCGTGGAAACCTGATCAGAGTTGCCCTTGTTCTGGGTCGAGCCGTTATTGACGCCAGCCATCAGCGAAGAGCCCAGCGTAGAACCAAGCTGCTCGGAGAAAGAAGGCTTCTTGTCCGGCGAAGCAACGGGAACGTCCGGCGCCTTATTCGAGTCATCCTTGGAAGCATCGGAACCAGGGTTTGCGTCAGAGCCGGAGCCGTTGTTAGAGCCGGTGCCAACGGACGAATCGATCGAGCCGGTGGATGGGTTAGAGGTGCCAGCGCCGGTCGAACCAGAAGCGTCGCTGTCCGTATTGCCGGCAGAGCTTGAAGACGAATCGCCCGCAGCAGAGCCGTTTGAATCGGAGCCGTTCGAGGTGGAGCCGTTGTTGGTAGTGCCATCAGCAGAGCCATCACCGTCAGCACCGGTCGAGGGCGCATCCATCCTGTCATCGTTGGCATCGTCGCTCGAGTCGTCATTCGAATCAGGCGTCGGCGAGGGCGCCGGCGTAGGTTCGGGCTGCACGGGCGTCGCAGCGGCAGCGGCCTCGTCCTCGGCGATATAAACCAAACAGTCCTTCAGCTCGTTGCGGTAGCGGTTCTTCCAGCCCTCATGATACTGGGGCTGGCTCGAATACTTGGTCGCCACGTTATTGACCACACTGTTGGAAAGCGCCGTCACAAACTCGCGATCAGTCATACTGTTAGAAAGGTTTGCCCAACGGAAGAAGTCCCTGCAACCACCGGTGCCGCACATGTTGGTGATGCTCCACACCATGCCCTTAACGCAATCGGCACGGCCCGAAATATCAATGCCCAGGCCGCTCTTGAGCCACGCCTCGGTCACCGCATAGTACGAGTTGTACGCATACGCATCCTGCAGAGCCGAGAACTCAACAGGATCGGTGTTGTAAGCACCCTGGAAAGCCTCCTGCGCGATACGGCCCAGCTCGGTGAGCTGACCGTTCTCGGACATGGGATTGTTCGCGTTGGAAATCTCGCTGCCGCGATCAATCGCATCCTTGAGCATGCTGTATTTTTCGGGGCTGTAGTTGTAGACCTGCTTCATAAACGGAATGAGCGACCAACGGCGGTCGAACTGGTAATAGCCCAGCGCGTTGTAGCCGTCACCATACGAAAAGCCCTGGTTATAGTTGCCATGGCTCTCATATTTGGTGAAGTACTTCATCTCGGGAGTCACGTTGACAAACGAAACGCCCTGGACCGACCTCAGCACGCCCGAGAAGGACTGTTGGGTGTAAAGGCCCTTATCGATATCGGTGGCATCCGAGGCAACGCCCGGCGTGGGCTCCTCGGCAGCGGCGGGTGCCGGCGCGGAAACGGCGCCAAACGAAAGCGCCAGCGTCAGGCCCGCGACAATAGCAGAATGCTTGGGCTGCATAAGATCCTCCCTGCATTGGTGTAGTTAAAGTTCAGTTTGCAAAGATAAAAATAAGTATTGCAGCTCGCCCGTTGTTACACAACAACCCCTCGGTAAACGGCAACAACCCTCCGCGAAATCTTAAGGAATTACGAAATCTTAAGAAATTAAACAAACTGGTCGTCGGGCGCCAACAGAAGCTCGCCGTAACGCTCCATCAACCCGTCCCTCAACTGGCAGAAAGCAGGGATATAGACGTTCAAGATGCGCTGAATCAAATCTTGAGCGAGCTTGTTGTCATAGATATGGACGTTCGTATTGCGATCTCTGAGCATATCTAGCCAGGCCGCCTCATCAATAAAGTCGTAGAATCGGTAGGACTCCTTCAAGATGGCACGAGGAGACCCCGACGCGGCAAGCGTGGCGCCCTCATACTCGAGCAGACGCTTAAGGAGCTTCCAGCTCAGTTCAAATTGAAGATTGAACTTATTAATCAATCCACTCTGAACAAAATCATTGTTGAGATCCTGATTGGGCGCATCCTCAAGATTCACCAAGGCGCTGGCAAAGTTCTCATATTTTTTCATACAGAATCACACCATCCCTGGCAATTTCATCGAGCAATTGCTGCGATAAGGACTCGTCGAGATTGACGACATCTACATCCAAAAGAGTATCAAGACGCTCCTCGATCAAATATGAGAAACGGCCGAAATCCCGGCAACCTGCTACGGCGATGTCAATATCGCTCTTAGGCAAATTGTCACCTCGAGCGCGGGAACCAAACAGCACAACCTTCTCGGCGTCACATTCCCGAGCAAAAACTTCGATTTGCTTGTACACCTTGTCGAGAGATGCCATTTGCACCCCTACAGCTTAATATCGAAGTTGATTTCGGGGACGGCGGCCAAGTCGGCCAACGTCACGCCGTCAACATAGTTCTCGATGACCTCGTCCAGGCCGCGCCAGAACTTGACGGTGGAACACAGGTCGCTGCGGGCGCAGCTGTTGTCGATGCCGTCGCACGCCACCGGAGCCGTGCTGCCCTCGACGGCGCGCAGGATGTCGCCAGCACGCACCTCGGCCGGGTCCTTGGCCATCATGTAGCCGCCGCCCTTGCCGCGCACGCTCTTAAGCAGGCCCGCCTTCATAAGCGGACGAACCAGCTGCTCCAGATACTTTTGCGAGATATGCTCGCGGTCGGCAACCTCGCGCAGGGCAATCTTGCCCTCGGCGTCGCCCAGCGCCGCGATATAGATCATCAGTCGGAGGGCATAGCGGCCCTTAGAAGAAATGAGCATACCTACCCTCCCATCGTTACTGGGACAAAACCAGGCTTGTTTGTCCCAAATCCTATGCACGCGGGGCAAACAAACCTGATTTTATGTCCCTCATCTAAAAAGTCGAGTGGATTAGTCGGGTTTTCCCTTGACTAACGCCGAACCCATAGTAACTTTATTCCGAGAAGATTCCTAGGGTTTAGTACACCTATGAGTACACCATATACAGAGAGGGACAGCATGAGCGCAAATCCGCTGCTTTCCATCGAAGGTCTGACCGCCTCCGTGGACGAGAAGACCATCCTCCACAACGTCAACCTCAACGTCGCCGCCGGCGAGACCCACGTGCTGATGGGACCCAACGGCGCCGGCAAGTCCACCCTCGGCCACCTGGTCATGGGCGACCCCGTCTACACGGTCAACGACGGCCGCATCGTCTTTGACGGCCAGGACATCACCGAGCTCACCACCGACAAGCGCTCGCGCGCCGGCCTGTTCCTGAGCTTCCAGGCCCCGGTCGAGATTCCGGGCGTGCCGCTGTCGAGCTTTTTGCGCGCCAGCATCGCCGGCCGCCCCGGCCTGGAGATGAAGGGCAAGGAGTTCCGCCGTCGCGTCAAGGAGCTCGCGGCCGAGCTCAACATGGATACCGCCTACCTCAACCGCGAGCTGGGCGTGGGCTTCTCGGGCGGCGAGAAGAAGAAGGTCGAGATGCTCCAGCTCCTGCTGCTGCAGCCCAAGCTCGCCATCCTCGACGAGACCGACTCGGGCCTGGACGTCGACGCGCTTTCCACCGTCAGCCACGGCATGGACGCCTACCGCAAGAGCTGCGACGGCTCCATGCTCATTATCACGCACAACACGCGCATCCTGGAGCACTTGGATGTCGACCGCGTCCACGTTATGGTCAAGGGCCACATCGTGCGCGAGGACGACGCCTCGCTCATTCCCTGGATCGACAAGAACGGCTTTGAGACCTTCGAGCGCGAGGCCGCCGAGCAGCGCGCCCAGGCCGAGGCCGCCGCTGCCGAGCAGCAGGCGTAAAGGGGCGACGCAATGACCAAGAACCGCACCGAGGTCGCGGACATCGACCGCAGCCTCTACGACTTCACCTATGGCGAGGAGGGATTCGAGCGCCTCGACGCCGGCATCACGCCCGACATCGTGCGCGAGATCAGCGCCAAAAAGGACGAGCCGCAGTGGATGCTCGACCTGCGCCTCAAGTCCCTCGAGATTTTTAATCGTTTTCCCGACCCGACGTGGGGTCCCTCCATCGAAGGCTTGGACATGGACAACATCGTCACCTACGTCAAGCCCAACACCGACCAAAAACACGACTGGGAGTCGGTGCCCGACGACATCAAGAACACCTTTGAGCGCCTGGGCATCCCCGAGGCCGAGCGCAGCTACCTGGCGGGCGTCGGCGCGCAGTACGACTCCGAGCTGGTCTACCACAACATGCAGGACACGGCGTCCAAGATGGGCATCGTCTACTCCGGTATTGAGGAAGCCCTGCACGATCCGCAGTGGGAGCCGCTCATCCACGAGAAATTCATGACGCTCATCCCGCCCACCGACCACAAGTTTGCGGCCCTGCACGGCGCCGTGTGGTCGGGCGGCTCGTTTGTCTACGTTCCCAAGGGCACCAAGTTGGACTTCCCGCTGCAGAGCTACTTCCGCCTTAACGCCAAGGGCGCCGGCCAGTTTGAGCACACGCTCATCATCGTCGAGGACGATGCCGACCTGCACTTTATCGAGGGTTGCTCCGCGCCCAAGTACAACGTGGCCAACCTCCACGCCGGCGCTGTGGAGCTCTTTGTGGGCAAGCGTGCGCACCTGCGCTACTCGACCATCGAGAACTGGTCCAAGAACATGTACAACCTCAACACCAAGCGTGCGCGCGTGGACGAGGACGGCGACATCGAGTGGATCAGTGGCTCCTTCGGCAGCCACGTGGGCTACCTCTACCCCATGAGCGTGCTCAACGGCCGCCGCGCCCGCTCGAGCTTTACCGGCATCACCTTTGCCGGTGCCGGCCAGAACCTCGACACCGGCTGCAAGGTCGTACTTAACGCGCCCGAGACCTCGGCAACCGTCGAGACCAAGGGCATCTCCAAGAGCGGCGGCATCCAGACCTTCCGCAGCTCTATCGTGGCCACGCCCAAGGCCGAGGGCTCCAAGGCAACCGTGAGCTGCCAGTCACTGATGCTCGACGACCAAAGCCGCTCCGACACCATCCCCGCCATGGACATCCGCGCCAAGAACGTCGACGTCGGCCACGAGGCCACCATCGGCCGCATCGGCGACGACAAGGTGTTCTACCTGATGAGCCGCGGTATCTCGGAGGAAGAGGCCCGTACCATGATCGTCAACGGCTTTGCCAACCCGGTCTCCAAGGAGCTACCGCTGGAGTACGCCGTCGAGATGAACAACCTGATCAAGCTCGAGATGGAAGGAGCGATCGGATAATGAAACAGACCACGAACACCGCTGCTACCACCCTTGAACAGGTCAATG
>USCN01000054.1 GCA_900553165.1 uncultured Collinsella sp. | reverse complement strand
GGCATTGTCCGCACCGGAGTAGCCGAGCCGCAAGACGATGATCCGCTCATTTGGGAAGCCGCCCATATTGTGGTGGAATCGCAGCTTGGCTCCACATCTGGCCTGCAACGTCGTCTGAAGGTTGGCTATGCGCGTGCCGGGCGTATTATGGACATGCTGGAAGAAAAGGGTGTCGTCGGCCCGCCCGACGGTTCCAAGCCGCGCGAGGTCCTGTTGGACGAGGAGGGGCTTGCCGCGCTGGAATCTGTCGACGCCGAGATGGCACGTGAAGATCGTGAGTTTGGAGGATTCTGATGGCTGCACGCTTTGGTGACATGCTGCTCGAGCAGCGTCGCCGAATGGGCCTTTCCATTCAGCAGGTCGCCAACACCATCAAAATCAGGCCGCAGATCATCGAGTTTTTCGAGACCGGTAACTTTGCTTCGATGCCGCCGCGCGGCTATGCGCAGGGCATGATTTCGAGCTATGCTCGCTTTTTGGGCCTCAATCCGCGCGAGGTCGTCAATGCCTACTTTGACGAGCTGATGGCATACGAGCGCGAGACGTCGCAGCAGGGCGGTCGTTTTCAGGACGCCGCCGGCTATGTCAATTCACGTTCCTCGGTGGATAATGGGCGCTTCTTGATGGTTCAGGGTGGTCGCTCAACGCGTTATGGTCAGCGTCCGCAGCAGGCTGGCTATATTACCGAGACGGGTTCGGGCGAGGAGATTCGCTCACAGCGTGACCGGTTCCGCAGTACGCCGATGCCCGAGGACCGTGCACTTCCCGCTGCCCGCGGCGTGGCGCGTGACCCTCGTGCCGGCTACGGCGACGGCGGCTATTCCGATCGCGGTCACCGTGGTATCTCCACCGGACGTTCTCGCAGTGGCTATGCGGACGCCGATGCCACGCAGGTGACGCCGCGTCTTCGCTCTCAATCACAGCCGTATGGCCAGCGCTCTTCGGCTCCACGTGCGTGCCAGCGTGGCTATCAAGGCCGCGGTGAACTTGCGCCCCGCTCGGGTCAGCGCAGCCTTCAGGGCCAGGGTGGCTATCGCGGCCGTTCCGACAGCAATCGTGGTCGTATGCCTCAGGGAGGCGGCCGCAGCAGTTCCAGTCGTGGACGCGGCGGTTCCCGTACTCCTCAAAACAACGGTCTCGATCCGCGTATCGTCTACGCCGGCATCGGTGCCGTGGCGTTGCTGCTGATCGTGCTCATCGTGGTACTTCTGCGCGGCTGCGCATCTTCGACGCCCGAGACCACGCCCGAGACGCCCACTGCTACCAAGACGACGCCCAAGAAGTCCTCTAAGAAGACCGAAACGGTCGACGAGGATGAGGACACCGATGAGGCGACGGATGAGTCGACCGATTCGGACGCCACCAAGACGACGGCTAAAAAGGAAGAAAACGAGGTAACGAAGGTCAAGGTCTCCGTTGCCAAGGGAAAGACCGCCTGGATTGAGGTCAAGGTCGACGGCAAGTCGGTCTATGGCGCCCAAGCGACTGGCCCCTTTGAGCAGGAGTACTCGCCCGAGTCCTCGATCGAGATCACCACGTCCAAGCCTTCCGATGTCACCGTTACCAAGAACGGTGAAAAGGTCCGTTACGATACCAAGACCTCGGGCGTGGCGCGTGTGACGATCACCGTTCCCAAGAAGGAGACGACCGATTCCGAGAATGGTGAAAGTTCTGATGGTACCGACACCACCGATGGTACCGATACCACCGACGGCACCGATGCCCAGTCCACGGATGACGCCGATACCGCAACTGACGGTCAGACGCCCACCGATTCTACCGACTATTCGTACGATAGCTACTAAGCCGCTCGTACGCGAAAGGAAACATCATGGCTAAAGATTCCAGCTTCGACGTCGTGTCCGAGGTCAACATGCAAGAGGTCGACAACGCCTTCCAGCAGACCACGCGCGAGATTTCCCAGCGCTATGACCTTAAGGATTCCGGCGCCACGATCGAGCTTTCGAAGGGCGACAAGCTCTTTACGATCAACGCCCCGGCCGACTTTGTCTCCAAGCAGATTATCGACGTGCTGAGCTCCAAGCTCATCAAGCGCGGCATCGACCTCAAGGCTGTCTCGTGGGATGCTCCGCAGGCGGCATCGGGCGGTACCGTGCGCGTGCTCGGCCATATCGTCGAGGGTATCGACCAGGCGACCGCCAAGAAGATCAACAAGGACATCAAGGACCAAAAGCTCAAGGTCAAGGTGACCATCGAGGCCGATAAGCTGCGTGTTTCCTCTGCTTCGAAGGACGCGTTGCAGACTGTGATCCAGTTCCTGCGCGACCAGGACTACGGCCAGCCGCTTCAGTTCACCAACTACCGCTAATATCATTCGAAAGGACCGCTTTCCAACATGGATACACCGTTGGGCTCCGTGCTCTACATCACCCTCGGGTGCGCTAAGAACGAGGTTGACACCGACCGCATGCGTTCTCTTTTGACCGCCGCAGGCTACGAGGAAGCATTCGACCCGCAGGATGCCGATATCGCCATCGTCAATACATGCTCGTTCCTCGCCTCCGCAACGTCCGAGAGCATCGAGACCACGCTCGAGCTCGCCAACGAGGTTCAGGACGGCGTTCGTTCTTGCCCCATCGTCATGTGCGGCTGCGTGCCGTCGCGCTATGGCGACGACCTGCCTGACGAGCTGCCCGAGGTCGCTGCCTTTGTGAAGGCCGACGAGGAGGACGGCATCGTGGCGGTCATCGATGGCGTGTTGGGTGTCGAGCGTGAGATCGCAGCCTATATTCCGCAGGTCAAGCGTACCGTCGAGGGTGCCGTTGCCTACGTCAAGATTTCCGATGGCTGCAACCGTTTCTGCAGCTTCTGCATGATCCCCTACATCCGCGGTCGCTATCACTCGCGTAATGCCGAGAGCATTATCTCCGAGGTGCGCGACCTGGTTGCCGGCGGTGTGCGCGAGATCGTTCTGATCGGCCAGGACACGGGTATTTGGGGTAACGACTTTGCCGACGAGGACGTCGCCGAGGGCTCGCCGCGCAATCTGGCGCAGCTGCTGCGTGCCGTCGCCGAGACCGTGCGCCCGCACAACGTCTGGGTCCGCGTGCTCTATCTGCAGCCCGAGGGCATGACTGACGAGCTCATTGAGACCATTCGTGATACGCCCGAGGTGCTGCCCTATATCGATATCCCCGTGCAGCACTGCGACGCGCGCATTCTCAAGGCCATGCGTCGCTCCGGTTCGCGCCAGGAGCTCGAGGATCTGTTCCGCGACCTTCGTGAGCGTATCCCCGGCATCGTGATCCGTTCCACGGCCATGGTCGGCTTCCCGACCGAGACCGACGACGAGTTCCGCGACCTTATCGACTTTATGGACACCGTCGGCTTTGACTACACGAGCGTCTTTGCCTACTCGCAGGAGGAGGGCAGCCTGGCCGCTAAGATGGAGGGTCAGGTCGACGAAGAGGTCAAGCTCGAGCGCGCCCAGGAGGCCATGGACCTGGCCGAGTCGCTCGGTTTTGCCGCCACCGCCGCCCATGTGGGCGAGCGCGCCCAGGTGATCGTCGACGGTATCGAAGAGACCGAGGACGGCGCCGAGCTGATCGGCCATGCCTGGTTCCAGGCGCCCGATTCCGATGGAGCGGTGCATCTGGACGCCAGCGAGGCGTCCGTGGGCGATATTCTGACTGTCGAGTTTACCGATAGCTTCTGCTATGAGCTTATCGGTCATGTTGTGGAGTAGGAGAGCGTCGTGGCAAACGAGAGCAATAAGGAACTGACGAGTGTCTGGACGCCCGCCAACATCGTGACGTGCGTTCGCATCGTCTTTATCCCGGTGTTCATGATCGTCTCGGCTCTGTCTCACACGAGTGTTGCCGGTACGGATTGGAGCATCTTTGACGGCCCGCTCGCCGCCGCTGCCTTCATTCTGTATGTGATCCTGTCGTGCACCGATAAGGTCGACGGTTATCTGGCACGCTCGCGTAACGAGATCACCGATTTCGGCAAGTTCTTGGACCCCATCGCCGACAAGCTGCTGGTGTTCTCGGCCTTGCTGCTGTTCTTGGATTTTGGCGCGGTGACCGTGTGGTCCGTGTTCATTATCCTGTTCCGCGAGCTGCTGGTGAGCGCCCTGCGCATGGTCGCGAGTGCGGCCGGTGTGGTCGTTGCAGCCGATAAGCTCGGCAAGTACAAGACGGCAACCACGATGGTTTCCATCTGCGGTTACCTGTGCGTTTTTGCTATGGCCGGCTTGCACCTTGGCCCGGTGGCGCTGACGCTCGGCATCTACTCGGTGTCGCGCTTCCTGTATGCCGTTGCCGTTGTCTTGACCGTTATCTCGGGCGCCCAGTACTTCTGGAACTGCCGCAAGATAGTCTTCTCCGTCTAGGTCCTGGTAGGCATGACGGAATCATTTGAGCAGATTGCCGCGCATAACGAAGAACTCGCACGCGATATTGTCGAGCGTGCAAGCTTTCGTGGTGTGACGGTTTCGACGGCTGAATCTCTGACAGCTGGCATGATCGCCTCGACGATCGCCGATATCCCTGGTGCCTCGGCGGTGCTGCGTGGCGGTGCGGTGACCTACTGCGATGAGATTAAGCATCGCGTGCTGGGTGTTGAGCAGGAGACGCTCGACCGCTACACTGCGGTGTCGCACCAGACTGCGCGCGAGATGGCGTCGGGTTCGCTGGAGCTGTACCAGAGCGATATTGCAGTGAGCGCAACGGGTTATGCCGGCCCCGGCGGTGGTACTGAGGACGATCCGGCGGGCACTTTCTATATTGGCTGGGCGCATCGTTCCGCCGATGGGGGCGTGCCGGTCGTGGACTTTGTGCGCTGCCACTATGAGGGTGACCGTTCGTGTGTTCGTGCCCATGCGGTCACGGAGGCATTGGGCCGCATTGCCCTTGTGCTCAATTCTATGGAATAGACGTGTTTTAAGGGGCCTCCGAGCCCCTTAATTGTGGAGATGGGGACCTTAGGCTCATTGGCGTTTGTGCTGGTTGTAGATGTATTTTTGCCTGCCTTGTTCATATTTGGTCCTTTGTGGTCAAGCATTTGGTCAGTGTTTGGTCGGCGTTTGGTTGGGTTTTGGAAAGACCGCCTGCATATGATTGGCCTGAACGGTTGACCACGAACAGCCGTTCGTTTATTATCGATGCAGGTTGTTAAGAGGAGGGCTATTCATGGCCAAGAATTCAGGTCCCGTACGTACCGTTCATGCTCGCACGACGGGTAAAGAGCGCGATGAGATGATCGCCACCACCAAGGCCGAGATCGAGAAGAAATTCGGCCAGGGTTCCATCATGAGGTACGGCGACGGTGGTCCCGAGCTCGAGGTCGAGGCCATTCCCACGGGCGCCCTGGCCCTCGATGCCGCGCTGGGTATCGGCGGCGTGCCGCGCGGCCGAATCGTCGAGATCTACGGTCCCGAGTCCTCCGGTAAGACGACGCTTTCGCTCGAGATCCTAGCCGAGGCCCAGGCAATGGGTGGCGTTGTGGCATTTATCGATGCCGAGCACGCGCTCGATCCCACGTATGCCGCGCGCATCGGCGTGGATATCGACGAGGTGCTCATTTCCCAGCCCGATACGGGTGAGCAGGCGCTCGAGATCGTTGACATGCTCGTGCGTTCCGGCGCCATCGATGCCATCGTCGTCGACTCCGTCGCCGCGCTGACCCCGCGTGCCGAGATCGAGGGAGAAATCGGCGACACTACGGTCGGTCTTCAGGCTCGCCTGATGAGCCAAGCTCTTCGCAAGCTCGCCGGCTCGCTGTCCAAGTCCAACACGACGTGCATCTTCATTAACCAGCTGCGTGAGAAGATCGGCGTCATGTTCGGCAACCCCGAGACTACGACGGGCGGCCGCGCCCTTAAGTTCTTCTCTTCGGTGCGTATCGACATTCGTCGTATCGACAGCATTAAGCTTAAGGACGAGGTTATCGGTAACCGCGTGCGCGCCAAGGTCGTTAAGAACAAGGTGGCAGCTCCGTTCCGTTCTGCTGAGTTCGACATCATGTACGGTACGGGCATCTCTAAGGAGGGCTCGATTCTGGACATGGCTGTCGAGTGCGGCATCTGCAAGAAGATGGGCTCCTGGTTTGCCTATGGCGAGGACAAGCTCGGCAACGGTCGCGAGGCCGCCAAGGCTTTCCTGCGCGAACACCCCGATTGCGCCGATGAGATTGAGCATAAGGTCCGCCTTGCCTGCGGGCTTGAGTTTGATGACGATGCTCCGTCCGAGGTCGAGCTGACCGATCAGCCTGCGCCTGAGGAGTTTGACGAGCTTTACGCCATCGATGGTTCCGCCATGCTCGATGATGACGACGAGTAGCGGTTACGCTCATGTCGTATACGGTGACCGAGGCCACGGTCGTCTTTCCCGATAAGAAGGCGGCCTCCTCGTTCTCGAGCGGGTATGCGTCCAAAAAGCCTTGCGCACATATCGATTGTGAGCTTGAGGGCGGTTTTGAGCGGTCCATTTGGATTCCCGTGCGGGTCGCGCGGCTGTTTGTCAAAAACCGCCCCGATCTTCCCTGTGATTGGGACAACTTTCGTGAGGCGGTGCAGCTCATCGAGCGTAAATGTGCACTTACCATGGTGACCGAGATGTTATCGCGCCGCGACCATGCGACGGGTGAGGTCCGTGACAAGTTGGCTCGCTACGGCTTTCGCCAGCCCGCGATTGATTTCGCCGTCGAGCGCGCCACCGAGTATCGCTTTTTAGACGAGAACCGCTTTTGCTCGTACTTTATCGAGGAACGCAAGCGGCGCGGTTGGGGACAGCGCAAAATCGAGACCGAGCTCAAGCGCCGTCATGTCGTGCTCGATGACATTCCCGGTTATCCCGAGAATTATTTTGCCGTCGAAGACGATTTGGCGCGTGCGTCGGCCCTGCTCGCCAAACGGCGTGTTCCAGAGACGCGCGGATTCGAAAAACTGGTTCGGTTTTTGATGGGCAAAGGCTTCTCGTATCACATCGCCGCCGATGCCGTTAAGGCACGTCTCGATGCCGAACGCGAGGAATGTGCGGTTTAGGCGTATGCGTTTTGTGGCCCTGCCGTTCACCGCGTTTTAGCCGCCGTGCCGGGGCCATTTATTTGACAGTTGTTGTGGTTCAACGTACGATAAACACTGTCATTTGCTTTGTGATATGTGCTCATCTGTGATGAGTTTGTTTATATGTTTATCTGTATCCGACCCGCATAAGCTGCGCCCATATTACTCAAATGTCGCGAGCCGTTCGTAAGGACGGTTCGCTTTGTTGTGTAACGAATCCATAAAAAGGAGTGAGCATGCCTATCATCGCAGCGCTCGTTGGCATCGTTTTGGGTGCCATCGCCGCCATTGCCTACATGCGCACCGCCAAGCAGGGTAGTCTTCACGAGGCCGACGAAAAGATTCAGTCGGCACACGCACAGGCTGAATCCCTGATCGGTGATGCTAAACGTCAGGCCGAGACCCTCAAAAAAGAGGCTCTGCTCGAGGCTAAAGAGGAGATCATCAAGAACAAGCAGGCCGCCGAGGCCGAGGACAAGCAACGTAAGAGCGAGATTCGTACGCTCGAGAACCGCGTGATGCAGCGCGAGGAGTCCCTCGATCGCCGAAACGATGCCCTCGACAAGCGTGAGCACCAGCTGTCCAGCCAGGCCGGTCAGGTCGAGAAGCGCTCCCGCGAGCTCGAGGAGCTCTGCGCCAAGCAGACCTCCGAGCTCGAGCGTATCGCCGACCTTACCCGCGAGGACGCCCACAAGGAGCTCCTCGATAAGGTTCGCGGCGAGGTCACCCACGAGGCTGCCACGATCATTCGCGAGTCCGAGCAGCAGGTTCGCGCCGAGTGCCACAAGACCGCCCAGGAGATTCTGTCCCTGGCGATTCAGCGCTGCGCTGCCGACCACACAGCCGAGGTCACCGTTACCTCCGTGCACATTCCCTCTGATGACCTCAAGGGCCGTATCATCGGTCGCGAGGGTCGCAACATCCGGACCTTCGAGCAGGTTTCCGGCGTCAACCTCGTGATCGACGACACGCCAGAGACCGTCGTTCTTTCGAGCTTCGACCCGGTCCGTCGTGAGACCGCCCGTGTTGCCCTCGAGAACCTCATCGCCGACGGCCGCATTCACCCCGCCCGCATCGAGGAGACGGTGGAAAAGTGCCGCCACGAGCTGGAGCTGCAGATGAAGCGCGAGGGCGAGCGTGCCGTGATGGAGCTGGGCATCCATGGCCTGCACCCGGAC
>USCN01000053.1 GCA_900553165.1 uncultured Collinsella sp. | reverse complement strand
CTGGGCCTCGAGCGCAAACTTGCCCTCGCCCACTACAACCTTTGTCGTGTGCATACCCATGGGATCTCCTGTCGCCCGCAATGTACCTGAGACCATCTTCGCCTGTATTGCGACTATACAGGCAAGCGCAGCCTGCGACAAAGGAGGCAGGCACCTGACACATTCTGTTAGAGTTGCAGGGATTGAATCCCGCTTATTCATGCGACATTGGAGTGACAACCTTGACCGCCGCAACCACGCCTAAAAGTAAGTCAACCGCCGCCCCGCTCTCCCCCGCGCGCACCAGGCTCTGCCTGGCGCTGCTCGTGCTGCTGGGATTCTCGCTCGGCTGCTCCGAGTTCGTGGTCATCGGCATCGAAAGCGACTTGGCGACGGAACTCGGCATATCGCTTGCCGCTGCGGGCCAGCTCATCAGCGTTTTTGCACTGGTCTACGCCATCGCGACGCCGGTGCTTGCGCTCAGCACGGGGCGCTTCCGTCGTTACCAGCTGCTCGTGTGCTATAGCGTCGTCTTTGTGCTCGGCAACCTGGTCATGGCGTTGGCTCCCAACTTCCAGGTGCTGTTTATCTCACGCATTGTCCTGGGCTCTGTCTCGGGTGCGCTGCTCGCCGTGGGCGTGACGTACATCCCTGAGCTGCTATCCCCGCAGCAAACCTCACTTGCCATCTCGGTCGTGTACGGCGCGTTTTCCGTGGCGATGGTCTTTGTGACCTCGATTGGCAAGTTTGTGGCCGACACACTCGATTGGCACGTGGCCATGTACGGCACGCTGACCTTTGCCGTTTTGATCTGCGGAGCGCTCGTGGCGTTTATGCCGCGCGCCGGACAGACCGACGAACCCGCTACCTTCCGCGAGCAGGCGGGGCTTCTACGCGAACCGAGCATCATCACCGGCATGCTCATCTTTTTGTTTGGCGTGGGATCGGTCTATGTGTTCTACGGCTACGTGACGCCTTATCTTGAGCAGGTGCTGGGCATGGGCACGGTCGAAGCCAGCACCACGCTCATGGCCTACGGCGTGTTCTGCCTGATCTCGAACATCCTGGGCGGATGGATTGATGCGCGCTTTGGCATGAAGGCGCTGCTTGTGACGTTTGTGCTGCAGGCTGCGGCGTTACTCGGGCTGTTTGCCGTGGGCGGCACCATGCCGCTCGCACTTGTCTTTGTCTTTAGTCTGGCAATGCTCATGTACCTGTTCTCGGTCTCGTGCATCACGCACTTTATGGACGTGGCGCGCAGCCGCCATCCCAAGTCGATGGTACTCGCAAGTTCGGTTGAGCCCATGGCGTTTAACGTCGGTATCTCGTTTGGCACTGCAGTGGGCGGCGCCGTGGTAAGCAGCGTTGGCATTGCATACGTGGGCGCCGTGGGCGCCGCGTTCTCGCTTGTCGCCTGGGCGCTTACGCTGGTGACGATTAAGTTGGCTCGCTGGGAGCGCAAGCGGGCGAGGGCGTAAGCGCAGATGCGATACTCGAGCTCGATGATGGCGATCGAAAGGAAACCGCATATGCAACGTGTACTGTTTATCTGCCATGGGAACATCTGCCGCTCGACGATGGCTGAGTCGGTGTTTACCGAGCTCGTGCGCCGCGCTGGGCGCGAGGCGGAGTTTGTCATCGATTCCGCAGCGACCTCAACTGAGGAGATTGGCAACCCGCCGCACCACGGTACCGTTGCCAAGCTACGCGAGGCCGGAATTCCCATCGTCGCACATCGCGCACGTCAGGTGCGTCGCGCGGAGTATGGCGACTGGGATCGCATTGTCTATATGGATGCCGAAAACGCGCGCAGCCTGCGTCGCATCTTTGGCGACGACCCCGACGGCAAGATTTCGCGCTTGCTCGATTGGACCGAGCGCCCCGGCGACGTGGCCGATCCCTGGTACACCGGCAATTTCGATGCCACCTACCGCGATGTGCTCGACGGTTGCACCGCTATGCTCGAGCAACTGTAGGCTATCGAGCGCGCGAACCGCGCCATCGGCATACATCGAGGGAGGATTTTCTCCCATATGCAAATCGAGGGTGGATTATCTCCCACTTTGAATACGAAATTGCGTCCAAAACGGGAGATAATCCACCCTCGTTATCTTGGCGGGAGAAAATCCTCGCTCGTTTACTCGTCGACGATCTCGGCAAGCCAGACGTTCAGAGTATCGACCTCGGGGCAGCAGAACTTTGCCGTACCGGGCTCGTTTCCAGGCACGGTTCCGCCGTAGCGCAGGATATCGATATAGGGAAAGCCCACGTGGCAGGCCATGGAGCACATCTTGCCGCGATCGCGGTCGAAGTCAAAAACGTCGCCCGGCTTGTGACCGTGGTGGCAGCGGCACGTCCCCAGCTGGTCCACGCAGCTCACGCGGATACGCGGCCGCTTGCCACGCGGCGCGCCGAGCGGCCTGTTCTCGCCCGCAGGCTTGACGCCGTCCTCGCCAGCATTACTCATGGTCAATCACATCCAGGCAGGCCTCGATGGGAAGGCCAGCCGACTTGTCCTCTTGGTCGGCATTGCGCTCGATAAGCTCAGCCACCACACGCATGGCATCGGACGTCGCGCGCTGCAGACTCCAACCTGCCATAACGCGGCCGACGAGCACCGCCGAAAACGTGTCGCCCGTGCCCGGGAAATAGACCGGAATGAGCTCAAAGGGAATCGTGAAGTACTCCCCCGCTACATGGTCGTAACCGATAACCGCGTTCATGCCATTGACCACGGCGCTCGTAATGACCACCGACTTGGCACCCAGCTCGCGCACGGCGTCCACAAGGGCGCGGGCCTCATCGGGCGTAATTTGCTCTGCAATAGGTGTATCGGTGAGCAGACAGGCCTCGGTGTAGTTGGGAACCGCGTAATCGGCGCACTCCAGCAGGTGCCGCATAAGGCCAATCGTGGACTCGGGCACGCCCGCATAGAGCTTGCCGTTGTCGCCCATGATGGGGTCAACGAACACCTTGGTGCCCTTTTGCGCACGGCGGTGGCAAAAGTCCGAGATGATGCGCGTCTCTTCCTCGGTCACGATAAAGCCGGTCGAGATGGCGTCGAACTCAAAGCCGAGCTCCTCCCAGATAGCGAGGCTTTGGCGCACATACTCGGTGGTGTCGTGGATGTAGAACTTGGGGTAGTTGAGCGTGTCGGAAACAAGCGCCGTCGGCAGGTTATGGATACGGTAGCCCATGTGCGACAGCACCGGCAGCATGGCGGAAAGCGCGACCTTGCCGTAACCGCACATATCGTTGATCAGCAGCAGCTGAGTGTTCTTCATGAGGGTCTCCCTTGTTTCGGGCACAGCGCAGCAGCGCCACAGTGCGACTAAGTGTAGCGCAGGAGGCGTTGTGGGCGGAGGCGAGCGGTACGAAGGGCAAATTGTTGCGGAAAGGTTTCGGAAATGGGGGCTGTTTGCTCCATAGCGGCCTAGTTGATGCTACTCATATAGCGCCATTTCAAAACTATGCCTATTTACTACGTTTAACCGCCCGCCTCCAACCACAACGAATTTCTCTCCAACAAAACCGCAGGTAGATAGTTTGCGTTTTTTCAGAAACAGCTGTTGTGGTCAGCGATGCTGGATTCATCGTAGTAATTAGGCATAGTTTTTGGCAAGGCCGCTTCGAAAGGCATCATCGCAGCCCAAAACGATACCTTTTCCTTCGTCCCCAAGGGATCAGATTGCCGCTTAGGAGCGTTTGCAGCGTCGAGCGGTTACGGCGTTTGGTAAAACGCCGTAACTTAATAAGTTTGGTACCTTGACATTTATTTCTTGCACTCCTAAATTAGTTAGGCACAAAACAATTGCACTACCTAACTAAAGAAAGGAGCGACACCATGTGCGATGACCACATCGGCCTCTGCCCCCACACGCCGGGCGGCGACCCCCATGAACCCGCAGATGCGCCCGCGGCACAGTCCCAATCAGACGCACTCGCCAAGCACATCCTAAACGGGCTGGGCTTCTGCGGCCACTTTCTGCACTTTCACGGCGGCGGCGCCTCGGGAAAGGCCCCCATCGTCTGCTTGCTCGCCAAGCAGCCAAACGGCGAGATGTCACAGCAGGAACTAGGCCTGCACTTTGATCTTAAGCCCGGTTCGCTTTCCGAGATTCTCTCCAAGATCGAATGCGCCGGCCTTATCGAGCGCAGCCGCAATCCCAAAGACCGGCGGCAGCTCACCATTCGCCTGACCGAAGCGGGATGGGAAAAGGCCCACGTAGAGCAGGCGGCCCGCATTCGCTTTAGAGAGCAGGCCTTTAGCGCGCTCACCCATGACGAGCGCGAGGACCTCGCCGAAATGCTCGATAAAATCCGCGTAACCTGGGAGGAACTGGATGATTAAAACCCTCATGGGCAGCATCCGCGACTATATGAAAGTCACCGTTGCCACGCCGTTGCTCGTACTTGGCGAGGTGCTCTGCGAGATGCTGATTCCATTTATCACCGCCAACCTGATCGACGCCATCAAAGACGGCGCCACCGTAGCCGAGATGCTTCCCACCGCAGGCTTTTTGGTGCTCATCGCGCTGACGTCGCTTGCTTTCGGTGCCGCTGCCGGCGTCACCTGCAGCCATGCGAGTTGCGGCTTCGCCAAGAACCTGCGTCACGACCTGTTCTACAAGATCCAGACGTTCAGCTTTGCCAACATCGATGAGTTCTCGAGCTCCTCGCTCGTCACGCGCCTGACCACCGACATCAACAACGTGCAGCAGGCCTTTATGATGATCATCCGCATCGCCGTGCGCGCGCCGCTGGTATTGATCTTCGCCTTTACCATGGCATTTATCATGGGCGGCAGCGTTGCCATGGTCTACCTGGTCATCATTCCGCTGCTGGGCTTTGGACTGTTCTTTATCATCTTTAAGGTACGCCCCATCTTCTCGCGCGTGTTCCACAAGTACGACGCCCTTAACGAGTCCGTCGAGGAAAACGTCACCGGCATGCGCGTGGTCAAGAGCTATGTGCGCGAAGACTTTGAGAAGGAGAAGTTCGCCACCGCCGCGCGCGACGTCCAGATGGACTTCACCCGCGCCGAGAAGCTGCTCGCCTTTAACAACCCCATGATGAACATCTGCGTCAACGGCGCATTTGTCGTCATCATCTACCTGGGATCCAAGCTCATCATCACGAGCCAGGGCACGCTGTTCGACGTGGGCCAGCTCTCCTCGATCTTTACCTATGGCTTCGCGATCCTCATGAGCCTGATGCAGCTGTCGATGATCTTTGTCATGGTGACCATGGCCGACGAATCGGCGCACCGCATTACCGAGGTGCTGGCCGCCGAGCCCACGATCGCCGATCCCGCCGAGCCCGTGCTCGAGGTTGCCGACGGTTCCATCGACTTTGACCACGTGAGCTTTAAGTATTCCGCGCATGCAAAGCGCCAGGCGCTCGACGATATCGACCTGCACATTAAGAGCGGCGAAACCATCGGCATCATCGGCGGTACCGGCTCGGCCAAGTCCACGCTCGTTAACCTCATCGCCCGCCTGTACGACGCCACCGAGGGCACCGTGCGCGTGGGCGGCATGGACGTGCGCGACTACGACTTGGACGCCCTGCGCCACCAGGTGGCCATGGTGCTGCAGAAAAACGTACTGTTTAGCGGCACCATTGCCGAGAACCTGCGCTGGGGCGACCCGAACGCCACCGACGAGGAAGTCCGCGAGGCGGCACATCTGGCCTGCGCCGATGAGTTTGTCGATGGCTTCCCCAAGGGCTATGACACCTGGATCGAACAGGGCGGCTCCAATGTTTCCGGCGGTCAGAAGCAGCGCCTGTGCATTGCGCGTGCCCTGCTGCGTCGCCCCAAGATCTTAATCCTGGACGACTCCACCAGCGCCGTCGACACCAAGACCGACGCCAAGATTCGCGCAGGGTTGGCAAGCTATCTGCCCAACACGACCAAGCTCATCATCGCCCAGCGCATCAGCTCCGTGCAGGACGCAGACCGCATCATTGTCATGGAGAACGGAAAAGTAAATGGTTTTGGAAGCCATGAGGAATTACTGAAAACCAATGAAATTTACCGGGAAGTATATGAGTCTCAGACCGGTGGCGACGGAGACTTTGACGAAAAGAGAGGTGAGTAAGGAATGGCAGAGAGAGTACAGCAGGTAAAGGGGCCGGGAGCAAGACCTCCAAGAGGGGTGAAACCGCAGGTCAAGAATCCGATGAAGATCTTTACCAGAATTATGAAATATGTATTAAAGGATTATACGGTACACTGCATCGCTGTTGTCATTGCGATTTTTGTCAACGTCCTGGCAAATGTACAGGGAACGATGTTTATGAAAACGCTGATTGACGGCTATATCACGCCGATGCTGACCCAGCCGGATCCGGATTTTGGCCCGCTGCTCCACGCAATTTTGCGGGTGGCCGGATTTTACGGGATCGGTATTGTGGCTGCGTTCATTCAGAACCGTACCATGATTTATGTATCCCAGGGAACCCTGCGGAATCTGAGAAATGATCTGTTCGGCAATATGGAAAAGCTGCCAATCAAATATTTTGATACCCATGCACATGGTGATATCATGTCAATTTACACGAACGATATCGATACCCTGCGGCAGATGGTCAGCCAGAGTATTCCGCAGATCATCAACAGCGGATTTACGATCATCAGTGTATTTGTCAGTATGTTGATCTTAAATATTCCACTTACGGTTGTGACGATGATCATGGTTGCAATTATGATATTTGGTACCAAGAAAGCCGCCGGACAGAGCGGGAAATATTTCCTGGAACAGCAGAAAAATCTTGGAAAAGTCAATGGTTATATTGAAGAAATGATGAATGGACAGAAGGTTGTCAAGGTCTTCTGCCATGAGGAAGAAAGTAAGGCAGAATTTAAAGAGCTGAATGAGGCACTTTTTGTAAGCGCAGACCGTGCGAATACCTATGCAAACTACCTCGGACCTTTGAATGCGCAGATCGGAAATATCAGTTATGTAGTCTGTGCGATTGTCGGAGGTGCCCTTGCGCTGAATGGTGTGGGAGGATTTACACTGGGTGCACTGGCAAGCTTTCTGACATTCAATAAAAGCTTCAGTATGCCGATCAACCAGGTCAGCCAGCAGATGAATGCTATTGTAATGGCACTTGCAGGAGCAGAGCGTATCTTTACCCTTCTGGATGAGAAAGTGGAAGTAGATGACGGGTATGTGACTCTGGTCAATGTGAAAAAAGAAAATGGAAAACTTATAGAATGTAAGGAACATACCCGATGCTGGGCATGGAAGCATACACATCAGGCAGATGGTTCGGTAGATTATATTGAGCTTAAGGGAAATGTAGTATTTGATGGTGTGGATTTCGGGTACAATAATGACAAGATCGTGCTTCATGATGTGAAATTGTATGCAGAGCCAGGACAGAAAATTGCCTTTGTAGGTTCGACAGGAGCAGGAAAAACAACTATTACAAATCTGATCAACCGGTTTTATGATATTCAGGATGGAAAAATCCGCTACGATGGAATTAATATAAACAAGATTCGGAAAGCGGATCTGCGACGTTCCCTTGGAATTGTACTGCAGGATACACATCTGTTCACAGGAACGGTAAAAGACAATATCCGTTTTGGAAAACTGGATGCAACAGATGAAGAAATTTTTGCAGCAGCAGAATTGGCAAATGCAGATGGATTTATCCGCAGACTTCCGGAAGGATATGATACGGTCATCACCGGGGATGGAGCAAACTTAAGCCAGGGACAGAGACAGCTTCTTGCAATTGCAAGAGCAGCGGTAGCAGACCCACCTGTACTTATTCTTGATGAAGCTACTTCATCTATTGATACAAGAACAGAGCGACTTGTCCAGAAGGGTATGGATGCGCTTATGTCAGGAAGAACATCATTTGTTATTGCACACAGACTTTCTACAGTCCGCAATGCAGACTGTATTATGGTTATGGAACAGGGAAGAATTATCGAGCGTGGAACACACGACCAGCTCATGGAAGAGAAGGGCAGATATTATCAGTTGTATACTGGTAAGAGCATATCAGCGTAGAGAGCATATAGAGTTAGAAATGGCTAGGAGTAAGAATAGCTGATTAGGCTGCTTTGAGGGCTGACGCGTCCTGAATGGACTTCAAGGGAGCTATCCGGGGTTGTAAAGTCCAAAATGTTGGGCTGAATGGCCATCTGGAATCCTACATCTATACCGTGTCAGTTCCATATCAGGTATATGAATCCTATGAGGTGGAAGTAGAGTATGAGTATA
>USCN01000052.1 GCA_900553165.1 uncultured Collinsella sp. | reverse complement strand
GTGTAGGTAAGGTCGCATGTGACCGAATGGCTTGGCCTTAGGCCTCCATCTCGGCGAGCTCCTCCTTGGAGAAGCCAGTGGCAAAGACGACGGCAGCGGCGATGACAAAGGAGATCGCCATACCGACGATAGCCCAGACGGTGTTCATCTGACCACCCTGCAGGTAGTTGGTGAAGACCAGGAAGTTGGAGGCACCGCCGGCCAGGTAGTAGGTAACACCCATGAGACCGGAGAACACAGCGCCGATGGCACCGCCGATAAACATACCGAGCATGGTGCGACGGAAGCGCATGAGGATACCGAAGAGCGCGGGCTCGGTGACGCCGCCGGCGATGGCGGAGATGACGTAACCCAGGGCAAGACCCTTCTCGTCGGGGTTCTTCATCTTGAGGAAGGCACCGAAGGCGCAGCCCCAGACAGCGGCCATAGCGCAGTTGGTGGAAACGAAGACGAAGGGATCGTAGCCGGCGGCGATGATCTGAACCTGAGCGAGCAGGATGACGGGCATGTGCATGCCGCAGACCACGAAGAGCTGCCAGAAGGCGCCGAGGATGGCCATGACGATCAGGATACCGATACCGCCAAGGTCAGCAAGGCCAAAGAGGGCGTTGGCGATGAGGCTGCCGATCTCGTTGCCGATCGGCGCAAGGATGATGAAGGCGATGGGGATGGTGACGATCATGGTGCAGAACGGCGTGAAGACCGTGGACAGCACGTCGGGCATTACCTTCTTAAAGAACTTCTCGACAAAGTACAGGACCGGCACCGAAAGGATGATCGGCAGGACGGACTGCTGGTAGTTGGCAGCGGCGATCTGGATACCGTAGACGGAGATGATTCCGCCACCCTCCTGAGTCGCGACACTCACGACGGACGGGGCCATGAGAGCGCCGCCGAGGAGCATGCCCAGAACCGGAGAGGCGCCGAGCTTCTTAGCAGCGGCATAGCCCAGGTAGATGGGGATAAAGGTAAACGTGGCCTCGTACAGGGTGGTGTAGAGGAACGTGTAGGTCGGATCGGTATCGGAGAGAACGCCGAGCATGGTGGGACCGAGGACCGCAGCGATGGTGCGGAACAGACCGCCGGCCATGAGCAGCGGGATCAGCTGGGTCATGGAGCCCGACAGATAGTCGAGGATGATGTTGGGCAGGTTCTTGAGCTCGAACTTCTCCTTAGGAGCGTCGAGGTTCTCGTCGACCGCGGCACCCTGCTTGACGCCGGACATGGCGACGAACTCGGCGAGCACCTTGGGCACGTTCTGGCCGATGATGACCTGGAGCTGGCTGCCGGCGAACTGGCAACCCAGAACACCCTTGACCTTCTTGATCTTCTCCACGTCGGCCTTGCTGTTATCCTTGAGCGTCAGACGCAGGCGCGTCATGCAGTTGGTGGCGACGGCAACATTCTCCGCACCGCCCACGAGCTCGAGGACATCGGTGGCAATCTGCTTGTTATCTACTGCCATGGGACCCCTCCCCATATCATCGTGTGCCTACCCGTTTGGACGTAGGCACGCCTTTGACCCGGCGACTATAACCCCTTACGGCTGCCGAGCCCTTGGATACGCTGTCGTAAACAATCTGTTTACTGAACGTTTACAGCACTTAGTTTACACGCAGCGTTGAATTTGTGGCAGTTTTGCCGTTTGCAGTCCGGTGAACGGTAGGAAATCGGGGGTGAGCGTATCTGAACGGCAGTAAATCGTCTTTTTGCCTATGTATTGATATATGGCTATTTACGTGGGATTTTACTTTGAGTGGCCTCTCAATAGCCTGTTAGCTCATCAAGAAAACCCCAGATAAAAACTACTAAACATATGTTTAGTAGTTCACTGCGTGTTCGATTATGCCGTTTACCGAGTTCATCTGCTTGTTCCACAACTCTGCATTAAACTAAACATGTTTAGATTGTATTGCCGCGATTGTTTAGCACGCGTGGCGCAAAGGAGGCAGCTCATGGAACTCAGATCGTGTACCTACGCAACCGTCACCACCTTGGGCGACTTTGGCCCCTGGATCAGCAAGGTCGTTCTCGACCTACCCTGCACCGTGCGCGCCAACGATGTCGATGCGAACACTTTCCATATATATGTAGAGCGTCACGAGCGCACGGGCGAGGTCCTGATGCGCAAGGAGCGCGGCGCCGACCATGCCGCGCCCTCCGTGGGTTACATCGACGTTCTCGCCGCGTATCCGTGTGACGAGAACGGCCGCAAGCTCGCCGTGGGCACTCATGTGGCACTCGAGGTCGCCGAGCAGCGCCTGACCAAAAAGATCGAAGGCGGCGTCATGGGCTCGCGCATGCTCGATGACCAGCTGCACATCACACAGCTCGCGGCTCTTCCCGGCAACGACGGCGACGACCCCACCTGCGGCCTGGTCTTCGATACCTGTCGCGGCGACATCTGCTCCGCGCTCAAGGGTTGGAGCAATGCCGTGCAAAAGACCGCCGTCGACGGCATCGCGCTCGAGTACGGCTTCTTTGAGCCCAGCTTTAAAGCCGAGGACTCGGCCTGCTTCAATCCCTTCGCGCCCGAGGCCACGGTCGTGCCCCAAAAGGCCCCGCTCGTGGTGTACCTGCACGGCGCCGGCGAAGGCAAGGGTGCCACGCAGGGCGAAGGCGCCACGCGCGCCTATATCGGCAACCGCGTGACAGCCATTAGCCAGGCGCAAATCCAGCGCTACTTTGGCGGCTTTGCCTGGGTACTTGTGCCGCAGTCGCCGACGTTTTGGATGGACAACGGCGTCGAGCAGCTCGGCCGCTCCAACCAGAGCATCTACTCCCCCGTACTCAAGGCGCTCATTGACGAGTTTGTCGCCGAGCATGCCGGGCGTATCGACACCGACCGCATCGTGGTCGCCGGCCTTTCCAACGGCGGCTTTATGACCCTGCGCCTGTGCGCCGACTACCCCGATTTCTTTGCCGCGGGCCTTCCCTGCTGTGCCCCGTGGTACAACACCACGGACGAGGACGTAGCCGCGCTCGCCAAGACGCCGCTGTGGTTTACGCACTCCAAGGGCGACGAGCTCGTGTCTCCGCAACAGACCGTGCTGCCGCTCACGGCGCGCCTGCGTGACGCCGGAGCCAACGTGCACCTTACCTACTTTAGTCATGTCGAGGACCTGACCGGTCGCTATCGCGAGGCCGACGGCTCGCCTAAGAAGACGTTCAACCACGGCGTGTGGATCCATCAATTCAACGACCTGTGTTATCAAGACTTCGACGGGGGCAACGTACTCATCGACGGCGAGCCGGTGGGCTGCTGGGAGTGGTCGGCCAGAGTTTCGAGGTAGCCATCTCATCGGGGGCCCTGACCTTTAGTTTTGTAAACGTCCTCGCGCCTGAGCCCCGCTTATCCTGCTCCTTCGGAGCATCGGATAAACGGGGCCCGCGCTGCGGAATGTTTACAAAACTAAAGGTCAGGGCCCCCTAAGTTAACGTTGTTCGAAACGCTGGACGAACGCTTCCGGCGGGCCGCCGGATTGACGGCGATGGGAGCGTGGGTCCCGTCTTGCCTTGCGCGTAACTGGCTGAATTGATTTTGATTGGAGCTGTTCCTATGTCCCAGAATTTGACTCGGGTGATTGTTACCACTGATATGGAAGTCGATGATATGAACTCGCTCATTCATTTGGCTCTGTATCTTAATGTGCTTGATGTTCAGGCTGTGGCGTATACGGCTTCGCAGTATCACTTTCTTGGGGATGGGGTTCATACGCTGGGCGAGGTGAATTCGCATTGGCGGACCAAAGGGCGTCGCTCTTACGAGTGGGCTGTTGTGCCTCATGAGCCTGATCCGCTGGCCGGGGAGCTTTGTGAGTATCGTCCGTTTCCCGAACATTGGATCGAAAGCCTCTGGAGTAATGAATATGCCCAGGCTTGGCCGCAGCTGCAGGCAAATGCGGCCGCTGCCGGTGAGCCGCCGTTTCCCACGCCTGCCCAGATGGTCGAGCGCACCTTTGTGGGAAATGTTACCTTTGAGGGTGATGTGACTGAGGAAACTGAGGGGTCCCGCGTAATTGCGCAGGCAATTTTGGATGATGATCCGCGTACGTTATGGCTGCTCAGCTGGGGTGGCATGAACACCATCGTTCGCGCCCTCATGAGTATTGCCGAGCGTTATCGCGCCACGCCCGAATGGCCCGCCGTACAGCAGCGGGTCTATCGCAAGGTACGCGTGATGGGCGTTGCCGATGACGTGGGGCAGGACAACTCATGGCTCGACCATGGGCGTGAACTCTTTCCCGAGCTCATCTTTTGGCGCGTGCCCTATATGTATGGTGGCTATGTCGACGCCAAGATGGCTCAGCCCGATACGCTGCCGCTGTTTAAGGCGCCTTGGCCCGGGCAGAATCTCACCCAAGGCAACGGCCCCCTTATGGCGCGCTATATGCTCTATGGCGACGGCAAGGTCTACGAAAACGAGCCCGAGCGGTTTCAGTTTGGCAAGCATGCCCGTCTGGATTGGGGTCTAGAAGGCATCCCCGCGATGCAGTTTGAGCACGGCGACTTTATGGCCGAAGGCGACAGCATGACCTATATTCCGCTGCTGCCGTTTGGCCTGCGCGGTATCGATGACCGCGGCTTCGACACGCTGCTCGGCCGCATGTTTCTTGATGGGCATCCCGATGCGGACGCACCCGCCGGTTTTGCCGCCATCGGCACGCCCGCAGGCGACAACCCCAATCCCTATCTGCGCGCCTATCAGGAAGACTTTGCCGCCCGCGCGCAATGGTGCGCCCACGATCCGGCAGCTTGCTCGCATCCGGCACATGTTGTCGAGGTCACGGCCGACCGCAGCGCCACAGCCGGCGAGCGCGTCGCCCTTGCGGCGACCATCGTCGACCCCGACGACAAGGGCTTCGATGCGCATTGGAATGTCACCATGAACCCGTCGAGCTATGCAGGCGCGCAGGATCTTTCGCTGTGGCAGGAATGCACGGTGAGCACCACTTTCATCGTGCCCGCCGACGCGCAGACCGGCGACCGCTTCGTGCTCACCCTTACCGTGCAGACGCGCGCCGAACGCCCCTGCAGCCGTTACGCCCAGGTTGCCGTGACCGTGGCATAGCAAGGACGGCGCCCACATTCGGCATGGAGCGTCCCCAACTGCCACTCATTTAAGTGCGTCCCCAATGAGTGAGTACGCCCCCCCAATGAGAGCCCCATCGACTAGTCGAAAATGGGCCATATGTCCCAGTTGTGGAGACTCGTTGAGCCATCTGGGTATCGTGAAAGATCGCGCACTCCCCCATCATCAAAAGTGACACACGCTACCTGTTGATGGGAGGCAACCATGGGCTTCTTTGACAAGATGTTCGAGAAGAAAGAGTGCGCGATTTGCGGTACCGAGCTGGGACTTTTGGGAAAGACCAAGATCAGCGAAGGCTACCTGTGCAAAGAGTGCGCCGGCAAACTCTCCCCCTACTTCCACGGCTATCGCTCCAGCACCGCGGACGATATCCGCGAGCAACTCGCCTACCGCGAGGCCAACGCCGAGCGCCTGGCCTCGTTCAACCCCACGCGCACGCTCTCCGCCGGGCGCACCAACATCATGCTCGATGAGGACGCGGGCCTGCTAATCATCACTTCGCAGAGCCGCTGGCGCGACGCCAATCCCGACATCATCGAGTTCTCACAGGTACTCGGCTGCGATATGGATATCGACGAGCATCGCACCGAGATCTATCGCGAGACCAAGGACGGCGAGCGTGAGAGCTACAACCCGCCACGCTACGACCTGGATTACGATTTTAATCTGACCATCCACGTCAACACGCCGTACTTTACCGAGATCAACCTGCGCGTGAACGACTCCACCATCGATCAGCGCGGTTCCATCGAATACCGCGAGGCCAAGCGCCAGACAACCGAAGTTCGCGACGCGCTGGTACAGCTGCGCCAGGAAACGCGCGACAGCGTCGTGGCCGCCAAGGCCCCCAAGACCGCGGTCACCTGCCCCTTCTGCGGTGCAACCACCATTCCCGATGCCAGTGGGCGCTGCGAATACTGCGGCGGCGCCATCGGCGCATAGCCTCCGGCACGGAAAGGACCGATCATGGCCTTTGAGAGCATCAACTATCAGTGCCCCGCGTGTGGCGGTCCCCTTCACTTTGCCAGTGCCGAGCAAAAGCTCGTCTGCGACTACTGCGATTCGCGTTTTGAAGTCGAAGAAGTCGAGGCCCTCTATCGCGAGCGCCAGGACAAGGCAGATGCCAAAGCCGATGCCGCAGCCGCGGCCCCCAAGACTGCTGTCGACGATGCCGTGCAGGAGCTGGCTCAAAACGCCGGCTACATCTGCTCATCGTGCGGTGCCGAGCTGGTCTCGGACGGCACCGTCGCCGTTACCACCTGCCCATACTGCGACAACTCTGCCGTGGCACCCGGCCAGCTCTCGGGCGACTTCTCACCCGACCTGGTGATTCCGTTTAAGCTCGGACGCGACGATGTCATGGCCGCGCTCAAAGACCACTACAAGGGCAAGATCCTGCTGCCCAAGAGCTTTGTCACCGGCAACCACATCGACGAAGTCCAAGGTGTCTACGTGCCGTTTTGGCTCTACGGTGCCCACGTGGAAGGCGAAGTGCACTTCGATGCGACCAACGAGACTGTAACCGAGGAATCCGACCGCACCGTCACGACCACCGACCACTACGACGCCTACCGTAAGGGCAATATCTCGTTTGAGCGCGTGCCCGTCGACGGATCGTCCAAGATGCCCGACGGCCATATGGACGCCATCGAGCCGTTTGACTACGACGCGCTGCGCCCGTTTTCGGTCGCGTATATGCCCGGCTACATCGCCAACCGCTACGACGAAGATTGCGAGACCTGCAAGGCACGTGCCGAGCGCCGCATGGAGGAGAGCACGATCTCGGCCCTGCGCGAGACCGTCGTCGACGAATATGACGACGCCACGGTCGAAAGCAAGCAGCTCGACTACACCTGGGAAGACAGCGACTACGCCCTGTTCCCCGTGTGGATGCTTTCCACCTCGTGGAACGGCAAGAGTTATCTGTTTGCCATGAACGGCCAGACCGGTCGCATGGTCGGCGAGCTCCCCTGCTCCAAGCCCAAGCTCGCCATCGCCTCGGTGCTGTTCTTTGTGATCGGGTTTGTCCTCTCCCAGATTCTCTTTATGGGAGAGAACGCCTTCGATCCGGACTACCTCACCTTTGATGTCGAGGGCATCCTCATCAACATCGTCGCGCCACTGATCATCGTAATCATCGCGGACGTGTTGCTGGTAGGCCAGCTCAAGACGGCCAACGAGGCAACCCACGCCGACTACTACTGCGGAGAGCTCGACCTGACCGAGAAGCACGACACCTTCAGCCACACCGAGACCACCGTTGTCATGAAGGACAACAAGGACGATTAGCCATTCTGACCAATACCACCCGGCCTTTGACGAGAAAGGAAGATCACCATGGGACTCTTGAAAGCTGGATTGGGAGCTGCCGGCGGCGTCATGGCCGACCAGTGGAAGGAATTTATCTATTGCGAATCGATGCCCGCTGATGTCTTGGCCTGCAAGGGCAGCAAGCGCACCGGCGGCCGCAGCTCCAACACGCGCGGCGAGGACAACGTCATCTCCAACGGCTCCGTCATCGCCGTCAACGACGGCCAGGGCATGCTCGTGGTGCAAAACGGCAAGATCATCGAGGTCGCGCTGGAGCCCGGCGAGTTCGTCTTTGACACCGGCAGCGAGCCGAGCGTCTTTAGCGGCAACCTGGGCGACTCCATCAAGGAGACGTTCGCCAATATCGGCAGCCGTTTTACCTTTGGCGGCGACGCGGGCAAGGACCAGCGCGTCTACTTCATCAACACCAAGGAGATCATCGGCAACAAGTACGGCACCGCCTCGCCCGTGCCCTTCCGCGTGGTTGACAACAATATCGGCCTGGACGTTGACATCTCCGTGCGCTGCAACGGCGAGTATTCGTACCGCATCACCAACCCGCTGCTGTTCTACACCAACGTGTGCGGCAACGTGACCGATAGCTACACGCGCGATAAGATCGACAGCCAGCTTAAGTCCGAGCTGCTCACCGCCCTGCAGCCCGCCTTTGCCAAGATCTCGGAAATGGGCATCCGCTACAGTGCCATCCCCGGCCACACCACCGAGCTCGCCCGCGCGCTCAACGAGGTCCTCTCGGCCGACTGGCGCGACCTACGCGGCGTCGAGATCGTGAGCTTTGGCGTCAACTCCATCACCGCCTCGCAAGAAGACGAGCAGATGATCAAGGAGCTGCAGCGCAACGCGGC
>USCN01000051.1 GCA_900553165.1 uncultured Collinsella sp. | reverse complement strand
GGGGGCATCGCCCCCATCACAGGACAGCTCAGCACAATCCAGTTCAGGACAGGACAGGCTAGGGTAGGTTAGGTTAGGGTTTTCACTTTCCGAAACCTGCGTTTCGGGTTTGTCGGAAACTGGTTTCCCGTTTGAAAAACCTAGGTTTTCACTTTCCGAAACCTGCGTTTCGGGTTTGTCGGAAACTGGTTTCTTGCGCGGGCGGCCACCCTTGCCGCCCCTGCCGCGCGCGTCCTTGGAGTTGTCGATGGCGTTCTTCATCGCCTTGAAAACGCGGCGGAGGTGCTTCGGAAGGTCGGCCTCGACGCCGTGCAGCCCGTACATCATGATCGCGTCGGCGAGCATCGCGCGGTCGCGCAGGTCCTCGGGGTCGCTCGCGTCGAAGTCGTCGTAGACCTCGGCGAAGCTGTCGAACACGGTAAAGGCCATCAGAACCACCCCCATAGAAGCGAAGAGAAGAACAGGAAACCCGCGGAGAAGGAGGCGGCGAACAGGGCCGCCTCCCAGTGGTCGCGGATGATGTCGGGTACGTGCCTCATCAGAACGGCACGTCCTCGTCGTAGAACTCGGACTGCGGGACCGCGGCGTAGGCCTGCTGGGCGCTCCACTGCGGCGCGGCCTGCGCCTGTGGCTGCACGGGCACCGTGTCCGCGAGGCTCTGCTGCGGCTGGGCCTGCGTCTGCCCCTCACGGCGCACCATGACCTCGATCTCGTCGACGATAACCTCGAGCTTCGAGCGCTTCTGGCCGTCGCGCTCCCAAGAGCTGTAGCGCAGCTTGCCCTCGATCGCGACCTTGTTTCCCTTTGCCAGGAAACGGCTCACGGCCTCGGCGCGGGTGCCGAACATGGTGCAGTCGACAAAGTTGGGATAGTCCTCCCACTCGCCAGTCTGCGCGTTGCGGCGACGATCGTTCACGGCGACGCCAAAGGACAGAACCTGGGTTCCGCCGGCGGTGGCGCGCAGCTCGGGATCGCGGGTGAGGTTACCGGTGATGTTCACTCGATTGATGCTCATAACTCACTACTTCCTCTTGGGGCACAAGCCCAGTCCAAAACGACAGTCTTACTCCTGGTCGTCGCGACGGACGATCATGTGGCGGACCACAGCGTCGGTGATGCGCAGGACGCGATCAAGCTCGGCGATCTGGGTAGGATCTGCGTGGAAGTTGATGAGGGTGTAGTCACCATCGGTGAGGTCGTTGATCTCGTAGGCGAGCTTGCGCTTGCCCCACTCGTCAACGGAGTCGACCTTGCCAGCGCCCTCAGCGATCGTGGTATCGATACGCTTCATAACAGCGAGACGAGTCTCGGGGTCGAGCGACGGGTCAACAAAGAACAGCAGTTCATAAGCCTTCATATTGTCACCTCCTCTGGGCAAATGTGGCTTCAGGTCGTGAAGGTGCGCCTGAAGCAGGAAAAGACTTGGTAATAATATCTTTCAACCTCCCAAGCCGCAAGAATATGCAGCTACAACCTCATGACCTCCACATATGCCCATACTCGCACCACGTTTCATGCGCATTCCAACCAAATGCCGACCAAAAGCTTGACAGATCTGTGGACAAGATACGGTGCCGTGGGGACAAGCTGAGCCAAGCCGCAGGTCAACGGGCACAAGGCTGTGGTCGCAAAATGCATACCAGTGGTCCACAGCACCACCCAAAGATTTTTAAATTCATTGCCAAGTCGCTTATGAATACTCCTTTTGAACAATTGAGTTGATCAACCACGCTGGTCGGAAGCCGTTTTTTGGCACCTCAAACCCCACTGCAACGCCAAGCGCGGCCAAGCGTTTTAAAAAATGCCAACTTTTCTGTTTGCACTTTGCGATTCCTCGTGTATACTGACTTTCGCATTTAACGGAGAGTTGTCCGAGTGGCCGAAGGAGCACGATTGGAAATCGTGTAGGCGTCAAAAGCGTCTCCAGGGTTCAAATCCCTGACTCTCCGCCAGTTAATTCCAAAGCAGGCCTTCGAGCCTGCTTTGTTTTTACCCCACGCGGAGGGGTGGCAGAGTGGTTGAATGCGGCGGTCTCGAAAACCGTTTGGCCTGTATAAGGTCACGAGGGTTCGAATCCCTCCTCCTCCGCCATTTTGGTTGAGAAAGCTCCCGGGAATGGGAGCTTTTTTGTTTTGAGTCCCTAACAAGCAAATACGGCGGAGGAGGGATTCGAACCCGCCAGGGCGCGGAGCGTAAAGAAAACGCGCCCGTGGCGCGTTTTTAGCGCTGCGCGGTCGGCGCAAGCCGACCGGATAAATTTTGAGCGGAGCTCAAAATTTGGACATCCCTCCTATTCGACCACGCCCCCATCGCGTTCAGCATCAACCCGGATCCCCAAACATGGAACCTATGACCGTACCCAGTCCCGACCGTTTGCCGAGCAATAGGGTCGCAATCGGCGCCGAACATGTACTATGTACGGGCATTGTCTAAACCCACAATCCAAAGGACCCCATCTTGCCCGTCGTCGCCGCCATAACCATTACCTCACATGCCTCGGATGCCATGGTCGCTATTCCGTTTTGGCTCGAGATGTTCGCCGTTGTCGCTGCATCGATCTCGGGTGTGCTGGTTGCGCGCGAGCACAAGCTCGACCTGGTGGGCGCCGTCGCACTCGCCGTGGTTTGCGGCCTGGGCGGCGGTCTTTTGCGCGATATGACGCTGCAGGTGGGGAACGTCTACATCCTCAACCAGCCGATGGCACTCCCGCTTTCCATTGCCACGGCAGCTATCATCTACATTTTCCCGGCAATCGTCGACAAACCCGAAAAACTCATCCCCCTGCTCGATATCATCTCGGTCGGCATCTATGCCGCCACCGGAGCGGACAAGGCGCTTGTCTACGGCTTTGCACCGGCGGTGTGCATCATGATGGGCTTTTTTACCGCGGTGGGCGGCGGCATGTTGCGCGACGGCTTTATGGGCGTGGTTCCGGGCATTTTCCAACGTACTAACTTTTATGCTATCGCCGCCATCGCCGGATCGACAAGCTATGTGTGTCTCGTTATGAGCGGCATCATGAGCAATGTCGCTGCGCTGGTCGTATGCGTTGTCGTGACCATGGGTCTGCGCTGGCTCTCGCTGCGCTTTGACATCAAAAGCCCCACCGAAGAAGATATCGCGCGCTTCTTGCACCGTAAAAAGTAGACAGCACGGCACAACCCTTCGAAATGCAACCGAGAGATTCTTTTAGAGCGCCCGCGCGTTGGGTACCCTGTTAGGTATATGCCGAACACCTAACAAAAGGATCAACCATGGCTTTCAATCAAACCGTGACGGCGCCGTCACACAAGATGCGTCGCTGCCTGCTTATGGCATTCGCGCTCATCGCGCTCGCGCTCACCGCACTTCCCACGGCGTCGTTCGCCGGCACGGACACCGCTGGAAACGTACTTGCGACCGAAGCTGACTCGGATACGTCCAGCGCCGAGGGTGACCTGTACTGGGCCGGCCAAAGCCTTAACCTAGACGATGCCTCCATCGGCCGCGATATTATCGCGGCGGGCGAGAGCCTATCGATTCGCGACTGCACCGTAGGCGGCGCTATTCGCCTGGCGGCGCGCACCATCGATATCTCCAAAACCGCAATCGATGGCAGCGTGACGGTAGCCGGTCAGCATGTCGTGCTCAACACCGATAGCACCGCCAACTGTTTCTACGCGATAGGCGAGACGGTTGCCCTGCGAGGCTCCACCAAGTCGGCAGCGCTTGCGGGCGACACGGTGACCATCGATGGCACCGTCAAGGGCGATGTCGAGGTTTGGGCCGACAAGCTCATCCTGGGCAAGAACGCCCACATCACCGGCACCGTGAACGCGCACGTCTCCGAGGACCCCGAGCGCGCCGCGGGAGCCGAGGTCGGTGCGCTCAAGATCGACCGCACCGAGAACGAGGATACTTCCACCGTTAACGATGTCATCGGCGGTATCGTCGCCGCGGCACTCTCGACCTGCTTTGTCGCTCTGCTGCTCGAGCTCATCTTTCCGCGCGCGACCGCCAGCGCCGCCGGCATGCTCCACCAGCGCTCCATGCCCCTGTGGGTGAGCGGTCTTCTGGGCACGATTGCTATCGTCCCCGCCGTCCTACTGCTGATTATCTCTATCGCTGGTCTGTCGCTTGCCGGAACCCTCTTGTGCGGCGTTATCGGCATCGCGTTGATGTCGAGTGCCTTTGCGGGGTGCGCGATCGCCCGCATGGTTGGACACAACCAAAACCGCTACGCCATGGCAGCCGTGGGCGGCGTAATCGCAGGCGCCCTCACGGGGCTTCCCCTCGTAGGTGACTTCATCAGCGGCGTGGCCTTTGTCTTTATGCTCGGTTACATCATCCAAATCATCTGGCGCAACGCCCGCGTCAAGCCGCAGCAGGCCGCCAATACTCCGGGCCTTCCTTCCGCCTAGCCGTCAACCACCACAAAGGGGACAGACACCTTTGCGGTGGTGCAGACCAACTCAATCCCTGTGCACCAAAAAGGGCACCGACCGCGATGGTCGGCGCCCTTTCTTGTTAGTCGCTATAAAGCTCGGCGCTTATTTGTTGACCTGACCGGCGCGGACTGCGGCCTTCTTGCGGTCGGTAGCATTGAGCAGACGCTTGCGCAGGCGGATGTTCTTGGGAGTGATCTCCACCAGCTCGTCGTCGGCGATATACTCCAGCGCCTCCTCCAGCGAGAAGGTGCGGGGCGGCACCAGCTGGACGGAGATATCGGAGGTCGAGGAACGCTGGTTGCCCAGGTTCTTGGTACGGGCGATGTTGACGACCATGTCGCCGGCCTTGCTGCGCTCGCCCACGATCATGCCCTCGTAGCACTCGGTACCCGGCTCAACAAACAGCTGGCCGCGCTCCTGCAGCGTGCCCAGAGCGTAGGCAACGGCCTTCTCGGTGGTCATGGAGATCATGGCGCCGTTCTGGCGGTTGCCGATCTCGCCGGCATAGGGGCCGTACTCCAGGAAGGTGTGGTAGAACACGCCCTCGCCGTGAGTGACGTTCATGATGCGGTTCTTAAGACCCATGATGCCGCGGGTCGGGATCTTAAACTCGAGGTGCGTCACGATACCCGAGGTATCCATGCTCGTCATGATGCCGCCGGAGGTGCCGAAGACCTCAACGACCTTGCCCGAGTACTCGTCCGGGCACTCGACGACGGCCTGCTCGACGGGCTCCAGCTTATTGCCGTTCTCGTCCTTCTTAAACAGAACGCGGGGACGGCCGACCTGGAACTCAAAGCCCTCGCGACGCATGGACTCCATCAGGACGGACAGGTGCAGAATGCCGCGGCCCGAGACCTCGACGCCGCTCTTGTCCTCGAGCTCCTCGATCTTCATGGTCACGTTGTTCTCGGCCTCGTTGAACAGGCGCTCCTTGAGCTGACGGGCACCCACGATGTCGCCGTCGCGGCCGACGAGCGGGGAGGTCGACGCCTCAAAGACGATGGACAGGGTCGGCGGGTCGATCTCGATGGGTTCGAGCTCAACGGGGTTCTCGGGATCGGTGTAGACATCGCCGATATCGGTGCGGTCGATGCCCACGACGGCGGCGATGTCACCGGCGCCGACTTCCTGGCACTCGGTGCGACCCAGGTAGTCGAAAGTAAAGAGCTGCTTGACGGTAGCGGTAGCGCTGGAACCGTCGTTCTTGACGACCAGGATCTGATCGCCCTGGTGAATGGTGCCGGAGTACACGCGACCGATACCGATGCGGCCAACGAAGTTGGAGTGGTCGATGGTCACACATTGCATGGCCAGCGGGGCGTTCTCGTCAACCTCGGGCGCGGGCATGTCGTCAATGATCATATCGAGCAGCGGATACATGTCCATGTTGCCGTCGTTGGGGTCAAGGCGGGCAAAGCCATTCATGGCGCTGGCGTAGACCACGTGTTCCATGGCGAACTCAAGCTGGTCGTCGGTGGCGCCCAGGTCGGCCATAAGGTCCAGGCAGTCGTTGTAGGCCTTCTCGGGGTTGGCGCCCGGACGGTCGATCTTGTTGATGACGATCATGATCTTGAGGCCGGTGTCGATGGCGTGACGCAGCACGAAGCGGGTCTGGGGCATGGGGCCCTCAAAGGCATCGACCAGCAGCAGGGCGCCGTCGGCCATACGCAGCACGCGCTCGACCTCGCCGCCAAAGTCAGCGTGGCCCGGGGTGTCGATGACGTTGATCTTAACGTCCTTGTACTCGATAGAGATGTTCTTGGCGAGAATCGTAATGCCGCGCTCGCGCTCCTGGTCGTTAGAATCCAGGACGCGGTCCTCGACCTGCTGGTTGGCACGGAAGGCGTCCGTGGCACGCAGGAGCTTGTCGACCATCGTCGTCTTGCCGTGGTCGACGTGAGCGATGATGGCGATGTTCCTCAGATTGTCTACGCGCATGTAGTTCCCCTATCTTCTATCTATATACAACCGGCACGCGTATGCGACCCGCCCAGCAACACAACGCTCGGCGGGAATTTTGAGCCTTTTACCGAAAACTCGTTTATTTTAGCGATTTTAGATAAGAGGGGTTTCCTCGCCTGCAGGTTCAGGGTCGCTCCACATAAAACCATCGCCGGCGCCCACACCCTCGTACAGTACGTATGCCGAAAAGCCGCTCTCGAGCGTCGTCTCAAAGAAACTCACAAGCAGGGCGTCATGGTAGCCGCCATCGATCGACACAACCAGTGTAGCCGATGGCGTAACGGGCGATGCGACCCAGGCCCTCGTCCTTAAGGCCCATCTTGTGCTCGGAGATAAAGTTGGTGGCAGCCTCGAGGCATGCCTCCTCGCCGTCCTCGTCGAGTGCCGCCAGATAGCGGTTGGACGCGGCGTCTTCGATCGCAACGACAACGCCGGGGTTCTCACCAGCGGCCAGGTCGTCTAAAAATGCCCCGATGAGGTCGCACACCATGGCGTCGAGCTCGGCGGAGACGTTTCCGGCGTCCTGCATATCCTGTGCCATTTTTAGACCTTCCCATCGAGTCCGGCGTCGTTACATCTCTTGTGCCTCGGCAGCGATCTCGGCGGCGGCGTCGCGGGCGCGCATCATATCGGCGGCGCGCTTATCGAGTACCTTGATCTGGTTGGTCAGCATCACGGCATCGACCACGCCCCAGATGACCAAGCCCGTCGAAATCGAAAACCCAAGCGCACCAACTGTACCACGAAGGCGCGAGGAGATTGCCGCGACAAGTGCGGAGACGGCAACCATCTTGATAAACAAGCCGCGGCGTTCACGAAGCGTGCGGGCCTGCGTCACATAGGCAATGCGTGCCGCCTCAGAAGCCTCCGAGCGCATCTGGGCCTCGCGGGCGATCGCAGCCGCCTCGGCAGAAACTCCGGCGCTCATGAGCGCGCACTCCGTCGCGTGTTTGCCGGGCATTTAAAAATCATCGGGCGAGAGCGTTTGGACGAACTCATCGAACTTTTCGAACTCTTGCTCGTCGTCGACTTCCTCGGCGTGCGGTGAGACGGTGCCCAAGCGATTCATGATGTCGTCTTCAACGAACATGGGGGCATTGCTGCGTACGGCGAGGGCGATGGCGTCACTCGGACGTGCATCGATCCTATGCTCGTTGCCATCGGCCAACACGACAACCGTCGCGTAAAACACGGGCGGCTCGGCGCGGACGATTTCGACGCGCTCGAGCTTGGCACCTAGGGCGTCGACGGTGTCGAGCAGCAGGTCGTGCGTGATCGGGCGATCGGCGCGGCCGCTGTCGATGCCGCGGCTGATTGCCGCAGCCTCAAACGAGCCAGTCTGGATGGAGAGGGAGCGCAGCGGCGCGGGAGAATCCGACTTGCTGCAGCGCTCGCGAAGCACGATAAGCGATGGCACGGGACCGGCGGCCATGACGATAGTCTCTATGTCGACACGAACCATGGAACACCTCCGGTACGTAGCGGTTAACACGCGGCGGCCCGCCGCATTGAATAGCTATACTACCCAAACTTCCGCACAGCACACAAAATCAAAGTAGTTAATTTGGGACGGGACCTTTTTGACTACTTGCAGTAGGTAAGAAAAAAGCCTCGAGGCAATTGCCCCGAGGCTCTTCACGGTTTTGATGGTGGACCTGACAAGATTCGAACTTGTGACCTCCCGGTTATCAGCCGGACGCTCTAACCAACTGAGCTACAGGTCCATCATGGTGGAGGTTAGGGGGATCGAACCCCTGACCTCAGGCTTGCAAAGCCCGCGCTCTCCCAGCTGAGCTAAACCCCCACGGAGACAGTAATAAACACCCCAGCGGCGACTCGGCTCTCGCTGGGGTGTTTATTGCGAAAGAAAGTGGTGGACCTGACAAGATTCGAACTTGTGACCTCCCGGTT
>USCN01000050.1 GCA_900553165.1 uncultured Collinsella sp. | reverse complement strand
GATCGAGATGGCGTTGACGGGGCAGGCGTCGACGCACCCGCCGCACAGGATACAGCCGTCGGTTACGCGGGCACAGCGATTGGGGCGCTCGCCCTCCACCACAATGCCGCCCGAGGCGCAGGCGCGAACGCAGCGACCGCAGCCGATACAGGCTTCGCTATCGATAATCAGCCCGCTCATCTATGCCATCCCCTCAATAATCTTGGCAAGTTTTACCGCCTGCCCGGACGCCGTTCCCTCGACGGCCTCGCACGTTTGGTCACGGTCGGGCACAAACGAGCGCACGACCTGCGTCGGTGATCCGGCAAGGCCGCAACGCGAGGGGTCGGCGTTTACGTCGGCAGCGCTGGCCACGCGCACGTCTGCATCCTCGGCCGCGCGAATACCGGCAATACTCGGCATGCGCAGCTGGCCAATCTCCTTGGCAGTCGTCATCGCACACGGCATCTCCAGGTACACCGTCTCCTCGCCGGCATCGCAGCCGTGAACGAGCGCCAGCGAGCCACACGTCGTAAATCCCGCGCTCTGCACACAGCTCACGTCGGTCACGCAGGGGACCCCAAAGGCGCCGGCCAGCTCGGGGCCGATCTGGGCCGTATCGCCGTCCACTGCCATCTTGCCGCAGATGAGCAGGTCAAAATCCTCATCGAGTGCCTCGATGCCGCATTTGAGGGCATAGGTGGTGGCTAGGGTATCGGCGCCCGCAAAGGCTCGGTCGGTCAGCAGCAGCGCGTCGTCGGCACCGCGGGCGATGCAGTCGCGCAGCAGCGATTCGGTCGCGGGGATGCCCATCGACACCACCGTCACACGCACGTCCATGCCAAAGCCGATAAAGTCGTCCTTCAGCGCTAGCGCACATTCGAGGGCACTTGCATCGAAGGGATTAATGACCGCCTGCTTGCCATCACGCACGATAGTATTGGTCTTGGGGTCCATCTTGACCTCGGTGCTTCCGGGCACCGCCTTGACGCACACCACCATATGGAAATCACTCATCTTCACGCGCCCCCTTTCTGAACGAGTTCATCCAAGAGCTTCTCCGTAAACAGGTTGCCGCGACCCAGCTGGCCGGCAGGATCGAGCTGGAGTTTGAGACGCGCCGACTCGACCATGGCCTCGTGGCCGTACATCGTCTCCAAGAAGCCCGCCTTGATCTTGCCGACGCCGTGTTCGGCAGAAACGGCACCGCCCATGGCCGTGACCTCGGAAGCCCACTGGGCAAAGAGTTCTCCACCACGACGGTAGTCTTGCGCATCGCGCGGCAGGATGTTCACATGCAGATGGTTGTTCCCGATGTGTCCCCAGGCAGCAGACTCAAGCCCGCTTTCGGCCAGCGTGCGGCGATAGAGGGCCATGACATCGGCAAGGCATGCATTGGGCACCGACATGTCCGAGCCCAACTTGGTGATAGTGGGATCCGTGCGGCGGCGCTCGTCGATAAGCATGTTGACGCTCTCAGGCACCGCGTGGCGGAAGAACCGCTGGCACTCGCGATCGACTTCGGTGCGGGCGACCCATGTCGCATCGTCGCGGCCGCCCGCAAGCTCCAGCACCCATCCCAGGTGGTACAGCTCCTCGGTCGCCTGCGCCTCATCGTCGCAGTCGAGCTCCACGTAGACACAGACCTTTGTCTCGTCGTCGAGCGCCGGCAGCGAGGCAAACGCCGTCGACTGCTCGCGCTGGCGACGTAGAATATCCAGGGCGCCAGCATCGAAGTACTCGATGGCAGCCGCATAGGACAGGACAGGGCGCACGGAATCGGTAAAGGACACCGCCTTGTCCTCGCTATCGAAAAAGCAACTCACACCCCATACGACCGAAGGTGCCGCCTGCAGGGCGATCTCAAGCTCGGTAATGACGCCGAGCGTGCCGCACGCGCCGATAAAGAGGTCGATGGCGTCCATATCGTCCGCAACGAAATAGCCTGAGGCATTTTTTGTCTCGGGCATGGTATAGCCGGGAAGATCGAGCTCGAGCGTACGGCCCGCTGCCGTCACGAGCGACAGGTGGCGGTCCTGGGCAAAAGCCTCGCCGCGCTGAAGCTCAAGCAAATCGCCATCAGCCAGCGCGACGTGGAGTCCCGTGATATGCGGGCGCATGGGACCGTAAGCGTAGCTGCGGGCGCCTGAGGCGTTGCATGCCGCCATGCCGCCCAGACAGGCAGATGCCTCGGTGGGATCGGTGGGAAAGAACTGCTCGGGGGACTCTTGGAACTCCTCGTAGGCCTCAAGCGATGCCTGGTCCCAACCAGCGGTCGGCAGTACCTTCTTGCTCAGCTGCTTACGCAGCTCCGAGAGCACAACGCCCGGCTCCACGCGCAGCAGAAATTGGCCTTGTTCATCGCGGCGAAGGCCCAAGTAGCGATTCATACGGGAAGTATTGAGGATATGCCCACCGTGGGGCACGGCACCGGCGGCAAGGCCGGTTCGGGCGCCCTGAACCGTTACCGGGACACGCTCGGCATGGAGCGTTTCCAAAATGGCACGGACCTCGTCTTCCGTTGTCGGAAACGAGATGCTCGATGCTTCGCCCGATGCGCGAGATTCGTCGCGGCCATACTCTTCGAACTCGTCGGTGAAGGGTTTGATGGTTGCAGACACGCGAACTCCCCCTTTATCTAACTACAGTGTTTGCAGGGAGATGTTACCGCATCGTTTCGTCGACGTGTTCGAAACCGTCTCCATAATTGGCGATTTTTACGTTTGCGCAATTCGGCGAGCGGCTGGATTTCCTCGGCAGACGATGCTTTTGACAAATATCGCCCCGCCGTCGCCGACCGCTCGATTGTCGCTCGAAAAAAGTTGAAGTAATTATTTCCATCTTTTACCTGCGGAGATGTCAATCCGTCAAGCATTTGGTCAGAAATTGGTCAAGTAGCGGCTGATACGGTCGGCGTCGACAGCCAAAACCGATAGAAGTTTTGGCCCCAGAAGCAGGGAGGTTCCCATGGCATATTACTGGCCCCAGTACGGCGTCGCCATCGAGGTCGACGACGATCCCTATCTCCTGCCTTTCGACGAAGAGGCGTTCCCCGAAACGGCGGTCTACCACGTCACCACCGATGTTATCTGCGACCCCGAGTCGTTCTCGGCGCTCGCCCACCACATCGCGCGTATCCACGACATCGAGCTCCCTCACGACTTTGACGAGCTCATCTACTCGCGCCGCCTGATGCTTCACATGCTCTTTGGAGCGGACCCGTCCACGTTCGCACGTGTCTACACCACCAAGGACGCCGCATGAGTGCGAAGAAGCCGCCCCGCCTCGCAGGACTGGGGCGTCGCAAGAAACTCGTCGTTGTCTGTCTGGCTATCGTCTGCGCCCTTGTCGCCGTAGGACTATACGCCTGGCAGTCGCAGCCCGTGCCCGAAGCGGGCGCCTCAGTCACGACGGCAGAGGGTAAATCGCGACAAGAAATCCAAGATGAGCTCGATGCCATCGTCCGCGACAACATGATGACGATTTCGGTCGCGCCGGTCGCTCAGCTACAGGAGGACGGCAAGCTGCGCGTCAACGTGCAAAACGTCCAAGACAATAAATTTCCCCAGCGATTCCGCGTCATCCAAAACGACGAGACCATGTACGAATCCGGTGTGGTCGAGACCGGCAAGACAATCGAGACGTGCCCCGCCGGCGACATCAAAGAAGGCGAGGCATACATCGAGATCCAGGCACTCGATGCCAAGACCCTCGACAGCCACGGCAATCCGACACGTGTCAAGGTACGGGTTGAGCAAGCCGAGAACTAGCTTTTTCGACCGACGCGGCACCGCACGCAATTCACCAGCATTCGTCCAATCATCGCGGGGACGGCCCGCGGCGAATAGAAAGGAACGACCATGGACATCACCAGGAACATGAACGGAGCCAGAGCGCTCGTCGTGGGCGCAGGGCTCGCGCTCTCGCTCGCAATGGGCGCCGCCCCGACGCCAGCTCTGGCAGCCGGGCGCGTTGGAACCACAAAAGTAATGATCAGGACCGAGATCGACAACGTAGAGTTCAAAGTTCCGACGGTTATTCCCTTCGTCGCCAAGGCCGACGGCACGCTTCAGGGCCCCTCAGAAGACGCGACCACCATCGACAATCATTCGGCCTACGGCATCCATGTCACCAACATGAAGATCGACGCCATGAACACCTGGACCATTGCCGCCGACGCCAAGGCCGGAACCGCGCAGAATTCCATCGACTTTAAGGTCGGCCCCAACGGCGCACTCCAGAACGCCAGCGCCGCAATGCAGGAGACGGGCCTCGATCTTTCCAAGAATGCAGCCTTCGACATGGGCTACCAGGGCATTGCCGGCGGCACGGACAAAATTAAGCTCAAGACAAGCGGAAACGTCGCCCGCGTCACGCGCGACATCTTCCGCGTAACCGGCGAAGGCGATCAAGTTGCAACGATCACCTGGACGGTCGAGCCCGGTGCGCACACGGCATAAGGCCGTCGCCCTGGCCACCGCCGTCAGTATCCTAGCGTTTGGGCCAGCCATGGCCTTTGCCCAGCAAGAACAGGCGCAGGCCGCCACGCAGGTGACGGTCGACCTCTCGGAGCTCGACCGCGGCAACTGCAAGGAACCGTTGGCACAGACAGACGACAGACGATGGCTCTTGGCAGCAGGCGCCACGACAGCAGGCGCGGGAACCGCCGGCCTCGGTCTGCACATCAAACGCAGCCAGAAACGAAACACGGACAGGCCGCACTAAATTAGCTAAGGAGACCCCATGGCATCGAAGAACCTTTTGCCCGTCGTCGCACTCTGCGGCGCGCTCGCAACCGGAACGCCTGTCGCCGCTTGGGCGACTCCCGTCATGGCAGACTCCTTACCAGCAGCCCTAAGCTCCGCACCAAATCCGTCGAGCGCCATTGCGTGCAAGCGTTTTTCGTTCGCACAGGCCGCAATCTCAACCTCGGGATGCCTTCGTCGTAATACGGACGGCTCGATAGTCGTGGATATCAATCGTTCGAACAAGGCAAACGGCTCCCAGGCGGGGTGCGCCGTCTGCACGTGGCGCTCGATTGTGCTCGATGCAGATGGCGATCCGTGCGATTTGGGGTTGCGCATCGATATCGCTTCGGTCGATGACTCGGCGAACGGAGCGAAGGTCGCCTTCGACGGTGCGTTTTTCGAGAAAGGAGGCGGTATATGTCTGGGCTGCGCCGCCGCGAATGCAGACGATGTGCAGCCCACCCTCTCATTCACGGCATCGCTGCGGCTGACCAAGGCGGGCACCGATGCCATCGCGGCGGGAGAAGCATCCCTGCTGTTCTACGCCGCCAGCACCGAAGACACAGACATTCATTTCGAGAAGCCAGCCGGATCGCTCAGCCTTACGCGCGGGACGGAGGCAGGCCCTATTGCGATCGATACCCACACGCTAGGCAGGCAACGCATTCTTGCCGACCCGGCGCTTCTCGAGATGGAGTGGAACGGATCCGGAGCCGTCGGGATTGTCCCCTCCGCGCTTGACGCCAAGACGCTCCCCTCAAACGACGAACCCATCAACGCAACCATACAAGAAGAGAGCACGGACAAAGAAGCAGGTGCGGGCGACACGCCGTCGCCGACAAACAGCGTCCCAGCTTCTTTCGAAGCACCGAATGAGCCCGCTACCGGTCCAAACGATCCCGAGCTCGCGGACAGTCTGGGGCTTGCTGATCCTCAGGAGATCGATGAAGGTAACTGCTGCGTGCTTGCCGCCCTCGACCACACAGAGGTCATCGATGCTGCAAACATCGAAGTTGCCGCCGCCAATCAGCCCGTCCGCAAGTCGGCCATCATCGCATTTCCCGAATCCATCGAAGTCGTCTTTTTGCCATCGGGCGAGGTCGTGGCCCCAACACTGCTCACCTTGTTGGGCGCCAAGAATACTCGAAACGAAATTAAAAAGGTCACGGTTGTCGACCCTGCAACCACCGCTAAACTGCGTCTATACGCCGTTGCCCCAGACGGAGGCAAGACCTTGGAATTCGATGGCGACACACTTCTAGCCTGGCGACGTCTGGACATTATGCAAGACGTCTCGTATCAGATCGAACTCGAAGGGTTTGATCGTGCCCGCGATGCCAATATCATCGCCGCGGCTATTGAATCCCCGCAGCGGCTTATGACACTGCGCTTTGACTACTACCCCTATGTCCCGACAACCACCTGAGGCTTAAATGCTGCGCATCATTCCTAATACCACTTATATAACGTATTAGATGAGTCGCGATGTGCCTCGCATTTCGTTCTGCTACGATTGCCACGTTGGCATCAATACAGGAGGGCTCATGCCGGGCTTGGGAACAATCATCAACGTTGCGCTTTTAGTTGCGGGCGGTCTTTTGGGATTAGCGGGCGGCCGCTTCATTACACCGCGCATCCAAGACACGCTCATGAAAGCATCGGGGCTGTGCGTCCTGTTTATCGGCCTGGGCGGCACCATGCAAAAGATGCTCATCATCGATGGAAAGGCGCTAGCGACCACCGGTACCACCATGCTCATCGTCTCATTTGCGCTCGGCTCGCTCATCGGCGAGGCCGTCAACTTGGAAGCCGCCATCGAGAACCTTGGCGAATGGCTCAAGCGCAAGACTGGCAGTGAGGGCGATAACGAGTTCACCAACGCTTTTGTCTCGACTTCACTCACCGTGTGCATTGGCGCCATGGCCATTGTGGGATCGATCCAGGACGGTCTGCTCGGCGACTGGTCAACGCTTGCCCTCAAGGGCGCACTGGACTGCATCATCGTCTGCACCATGACGGCCTCGCTTGGCCGCGGCTGCATCTTCTCGGCCCTGCCCGTCGCCGTGTTCCAGGGGACGATCACGTTGTTTGCCGGCGCGCTCTCCCCCATCATGACCACAGCTGCCCTCAACAGCCTTTCGCTCGTAGGTTCCATGCTCATCTTCTGTGTCGGCGTCAACCTCATCCGTCCTCAGACCTTCCGCACGGCCAATATGCTTCCCTCCGTCGTCATCGCCGTCATCTACGCCCTCCTGTTCTAAATCTATCAACGCAGCGGCATCTCGAACATCTGTTTGATGCTGTGCTATGATATGAGGTCACCGTAGCTGTGTTCGAGAGGAGGAGCGGTGGCCGACCAGGACATCAAGATGCTCATCGAGCGCATCATGGCCGAGGCCCGGACCCATCAGTCCGCCCGCTTCTCAAACGAAACCTACGCAGACGAGCCGATTCTCAAAACCGGCCGACAGATGCAGAATTTCCTCCCCGACCAGTACCGTAAAATGCGCGAGATATCGCGCTGGCAGGATGACCCCAAGGGCGGTGCGGGCCGCTGGCTTTCGGAAGCCGAGCTTTTTTACCGCCAGGGCCTGCTGATGGCCGACTTTGAGGACGACTGTCCCTACAACGGCACCTTTAAGTCGTACTTTCCCACCTACAACGCCATGAGCGACCGGCAGCTGCGCGGCTACTTTACCTGGCGTGCCCAAGTGCGCCGCGGAACCGTCGAGGAAACGTCTACGTCCTTTGCCTTTCTGTATCTCTATGAGCTGATCTGCGGCATTGGCGTAGATGATCCACTCGATGGTTTTAACAAGATCAGGGCTTTTTGGGATGTCTATCGCGCCTTCGAGCCCGGCATCGACCGGTTTGCGCGCGTGTGGCTGCAAGATTACGCCGTGTTCCACGGGCTCGACCCCAAGCTGCTTCGCGACTCTAAAACCGTCATGTTCGATAACGCCCTTATCGAACTGCGGCGCGCGGCACGAGACCTTGTACCGGCACCGTCCGGCCAGACCCCTAAGCGTCGCAAAACCTCCGAGCCCACGCTCCCCCTTCCGCCCGATGAGGTGCGCGAGGAGCGACTCATGGCCGCCATCAACGCCCTCTCCACGTACAACCTAAGTAGCTCGCGGCTCGACCGCAGCCACCACCGCGATCTGCGCCACGTGGCGTGCGCCGTGTATGTCCGCATGGCGCGCTACTATGACACGCACCGAAAGACCGGCATCGTGGCAAGTTTATTTGGGGAGGAGACGGCAATGCCCTACACCATGTTTGCCTCGGCCGTATTCTTTGCGCCCGAGCGCCACGAGGACTGCGAATACCGTCTGGACCCCATCCATATCTACCGTTGCCAAAACGGCTTTTGGGAATGCATGCGTATCCACGGTAGTAGGCAAAAGAGCAGCAAGCTCGGTGAAATGATGCGCGCCTGCGACCAACGCCTGCGCCTGGCGCTGGACCCTGCCCATCCCCTTAAGGAAGAAAAGGTCCCCAAATATCTGGCCAAGATTATCGATGACGAGATTGTGGCATGGCTTTCGTGGGACGCCGCACACCAGCCCGTCAAGATCGATATCGATCTGAGTCAGCTGGGGCATATTCGGAGCGCCGCCGCACAAACGCGCGAGGCGCTTTTGATTGACGAGGAACGCGAGGACGGCTCGTCCGCAGAAGCCGAGGCAGCGGACTCAGGG
>USCN01000049.1 GCA_900553165.1 uncultured Collinsella sp. | reverse complement strand
TTGCGGTGGCAGCGGTCGTACTCGCGTAACCTCCGAGCAGACGATTGAGTTTCCTGCCGGCACGCATGACGGCGACGAGGTCCGCATTAGCGGCATGGGTCATGCCGGCACTAACGGTGCCGCGGGCGGCGACCTGGTCGGCCGCGCCCATGTTGAGGCCGAGCGCTTGGAAGGCAAAGCTCGTACCGGTTTTTACCTGATGGGCATCGTGGCGCCGTTTTTGGTGCTGTCGGCCATCTCGGGCGTGTTCTCGGCCTTTGCCGTGATGTGCTTTATTCCGTTTACCATGGGCCTATTTATGGTGCTTTCGGACGGTGTGCTTCATCGCAGCCTGCTGTGGTGGAAGCGCGGCGCGATGCAGTTTGCCAACGGTTTTGCCAACGGCTTCATGTTCGCGCTCGTGTCGGTTTGGTTCGCGAGCTGCTCGCAACGGGCCATGCTTTCGCCGTACCAAATGCAATAACATCAAACCCTCTGTTTGCGGTCGGCCCAGCTTGGGTATAGGACGCACTGTGACAATAATGAAAGTCGGAAGGATTCGGTCGTGTCGGAAAATAGGGATTACTACGAGGTACTTGGCGTCGACAAGGATGCCGACGCGCGGACGATTAAGCGCGCGTTTCTAAAGAAGGCCCGTACCGTACACCCGGACGTTTCGGACGACCCCGAGGCCGAGGCCAAGTTCAAGGAGCTCAACGAGGCCTATTCCGTTCTTTCCGATGAGCAGAAGCGTGCTAACTACGACCGTTACGGCACTGCCGACGGCCCTGGTGGTTCGGGCTACGTCGATATCAACGATATCTTTGGTGGTATGGGCATGGACGACTTGTTCTCGTCGTTTTTTGGCGGCGGTGCCGGCGGTGGCGCCCGCAGCCGTCGCGAGCGTCGTCGCGGTCGTGACATGGCCATCTCGCTTTCGGTGACGCTCGAGGAGGCGGCGCTCGGCTGCAAAAAGACAATCAGCTATGACCGCTTTGCTCCTTGCGAGGACTGCAATGGCACCGGTAGGGCAGAGGGCGCACAGGAAAAGCAGTGCGGCCGCTGCCACGGCACGGGCTATGTCACGACGGTTCAGCGATCGTTTTTGGGCCAGGTTCAGTCTTCCTCGCCTTGCCCCGACTGCCATGGCGAGGGCACGGTTATCGACCATCCCTGCGAGACCTGCGATGGTCAGGGCCGCACGCCTTCGCATGAAAAGATTGACATCGATATTCCCGCCGGCGTTTCGACCGGTCGACAGCTGCGTGTGAGCGGCTTTGGCGAGGCCGGTCTTCGCGGCGAGCCTTCGGGCGACTTGATTGTCAACGTGCGCGTTGCCGACCATGAGCGCTTTAAGCGCAACGGTGACGACCTGTACCTGGTGAGCGATATCTCGATTGCGCAGGCTGCGCTCGGCTGCGAGATCGATGTCGAGGGCATTATGCCCGACGAGGTCGTTAAGGTGTGCGTCCCCGCCGGCGCCCAGTACGGCGACACCGTGAGCGTCAATAATTACGGCATGCCGCGCATTGGCGGTGGCGGTTCGCGTGGCCGCTTGATCGTGCAACTGCGCGTGGTCGTTCCCACCAATCTTTCCAATAAGCAGCGCGAGCTGCTCCGTGCTTTTGCCGATGAGATGGGCGATGACGTCGCTTCCGGTAAGAAGTCGGTGACCGACCGTATCAAGAGTGCCCTCGACGATATCCTCGATTAAGGAGCCCGCGTGCTCGCACCCCATATTTCCGTCGTCAACCTCGGCTGCCGTGTCAACCGGGTTGAGTCTGACCGTATCACTGCCGATCTTATGCGCCTGGGTTTTGCTATGGTGGAGCCCCAGGATGCCGACCTGATCGTCATTAACACCTGTGCCGTTACGGGCGAGGCCGAGGCCAAGACCCGTAAGGCCGTCCGTCATGCGCTGGCCCATCCAAATGAGCCCTATGTAGTCGTGACCGGATGCGTGGTTAATTTGCATCCCGAGGAGCTGTTGGAGCTTTCGGATCGCGTGATTGCCGAGCCGTCTAAGATCGATGTCGCCGAACGTGTCTGCGATGTGCTGGGTGTCGAATCCGATAGTGTGGCCGCCTGCAGCGACAGCGATGTGGTCGACGCTCTGGGTCGCTCGCGTCTGGGTGTGAAGATCCAGGATGGCTGCAACCACCGTTGCACCTATTGCATCGTGTGGAAGGCCCGCGGTCCCGAGCGTTCCGTGCCCGTCGAGTCCGTGCTTGAGCAAGTTCGCGAGGCCCAGGAGGCCGGCGTGCCCGAGGTGGTGCTGACCGGTGTGAACCTGGGTGCCTACGATGGCAAGAGCGCGACCGACGAGCATGTCGAAATCGATGAGCTGCTCGAGGCCATCATGGAGCGCACGACTATTGCGCATGTGCGCATTTCCTCGGTCGAACCCATGGATATCTCTGAGCGCCTGCTTAAGGTTATGGCGCGCTATCCGCAGCGTATTGCCCCGTTTTTGCACCTGCCCGTACAGTCCGGCTGTACGGCGACGCTGCATCGCATGGGTCGTCCCTATAGTGCCGAGGCCTTTGAGGACACGGTGCGCATGATTCGCGCCATCCTGCCGCAGGCGTCTCTTTCGTGCGACGTCATCGTCGGTTTTCCTGGTGAGACGGACGAGGAGTTCGAGGAGTCGCTGGCGCTGTGCCGCCGCGTGGGGTTCTCGCGTATGCACGTGTTCCGCTACAGTAAGCGTCCCGGTACCCTTGCTGCCGACATGCCCGACCAGGTGCCGCCCGAGGTTATGGCCGAGCGCAGCCGCCGTATGCGAGACGCGGCGCAGGAGCTCGCTATCGCCGACGCTCGTCGTCGCGTGGGCACCGTTGAGCGCGCCGTGCTCGAGTATGGTGACAACCTGACGCTCGGTTCGTTCCATCATGCCCGTCTTGACGATACCTGTGGACTTACAGCCCCGTGCCTGCTCGATGTTGCTATCATCGGAGTCGATGATTCCGGCTTGGTCCATGCGCGCAGGGAGGTCCATGGAAGCCTCGAAGATTAGACTTACCGTTCCCGAGGGAGTTGATCCCTCGCGTGTTTTGGGCGCCGGCGACGGCGTCCTTCGTGCGCTCGAGAGCTTGGTTCGCGCTCACGTGGTCGCCCGTGGCGATAGGATCTCCGTGAGCGGCGACCCGGACGAGGTCGAGCTCGTGGCTCGCTTTTTCGAACATGCTTTTCGCGAGGCGGCGGCCGGTCGTACCCTGTCTGCCGACGATGTCTCGCGTTGCCTGGCCGTCTTGCGCGACGGCGAGCATGAGGCCACATCGCTTCGCGATGACGTGCTGCTTTCGTATCGCGGTCGCGTCATTCGTCCCAAGACGCTTGGGCAAAAGCGCTATGTGGATGCCATTCGCTCGCATACCATCACCTTTGGCTTGGGTCCTGCCGGTACCGGTAAGACCTATCTGGCCATGGCGCTCGCCGTTGCCGCGCTCAAGCGCCATGAGGTGGGCCGTTTGATCTTGACGCGTCCGGTTGTCGAAGCAGGGGAGAACCTGGGCTTTTTGCCCGGCACCCTCGAGGAAAAGATCGATCCGTACATGCGCCCGCTCTACGATGCCCTTTTTGACATGATGGATCGTGAGCGCACCGATGAGCTTATGGAGCGCGGCGTGATCGAGATCGCCCCGCTCGCCTACATGCGCGGTCGTACGCTGAGCGATGCTTTCGTGGTGCTCGACGAGGCGCAAAATACCACGCCCGAGCAGATGAAGATGTTCCTGACACGCCTTGGATTCAACTCCAAGTTCGTGATTACCGGCGACCTCAGCCAGCGCGACCTGGTGGGTCGTCGTGGTGGCTTGGCGGATGTCGAGAAGATTTTGGGCCGTGTCGACGATGTGGCATTTTCTCACCTCGAGCGTGCCGACGTGGTGCGTCATGCCCTAGTGGGTTGTATCGTTGAGGCATATGATGCTTATGATGACGTGCGTGAGCAACGCTCACGCGACCGAAAGGAGTCCCGTTGAGTGTATTGATCAGCAACGATGCCGAGCTCGATACGCTGCTCGATGCTCAGGAGGTGGAGCACATCTGCGAGGTCGTGCTTGCCGCCGAGGGCGTTGAGCGTGAAGTCGAGATTTCCCTTTCGTATGTCGACGAGGACGAGATGCACGAGCTCAACCACGAGTGGCGCGGTATCGACCGCACCACCGATGTGCTCTCGTTTGAGTGCGATTCGGCCTTTGACGATGACATTCCCGCCGATGAGACGCTCGAGCTCGGCGATATCATCTTGGCCCCGCAGGTTATTGCCCGTCAGGCCCCCGGTTTTGGCAATAGCCCCGCTGACGAGTGCCGTCTGATGCTCGTTCACGGCATGCTGCACCTGCTGGGCTATGACCACATCGAGGACGACGAGGCCGAGGTTATGGAGGCCCGCGAGGACGCTATCCTGCGCGATCTGGCGCTCGAGCGCGGCGAGGATCCCAAACTGGTTCACGTCGGCCCCATCACCAATCATGCCCACGACTAGGAGCCGTTTATGATTCCCGGATCGAACAAGGACCATCCGTCCTTTTTAAAGTCGTTCTCCTACGCCATGGAGGGCTTCGTCACCGCCGTCAAGACCGAGCGCAACATTAAGGTCATGCTCGTGGCGGGCGTGTGCACCGTCATTGCCGGCTGCATCGTGGGGCTCGACATTGCCGAGTGGGCCACGATTATCATCTGCTGCGGCCTGGTGATTCACGGCGAGCTGTGCAATACCGCCATGGAGGCCATTGTCGATCTGGCGACCCAGGAGCTCCATCCGCTGGCAAAACGCGCCAAGGACATCGCCGCCGCCTCTGTATACGTTCTTTCCATCACCGCCGCGATTGTGGGCGTGCTGGTATTTGCCCACGCGCTCGGCTTTATTTAGAAAGGGATTCCCATGTCCGACAATATGCAGTCTACCGATGAGATTTTGGACGACGAGTCCCCGGATGCTAAGGCGACCGAGGCCTATGAGGAAGTCGAGGAGTTCGACCCGTTTGAGGGCATGAGCGACGAGGAGCTCGACGCCCTGTGCGATGAGGACGACAGCCTCGCGGGCTTTGGCGACGTTGAGCCCGGTTTCCGCAGTGGCTTCGTGGCCTTGGTCGGCCGCCCCAACGCCGGTAAGTCAACGCTGCTCAACGCCTGCTATGGCAAAAAGGTCGCCATCACCTCGCCGGTGGCCCAGACGACCCGCCGCCGCATGCGCGCCGTCGTCAACCGCCCCGGCTACCAGCTGGTCTTTGTCGATACCCCGGGTATCCACAAGCCCAAGGACGGTCTAGGGTCCGAGCTGAACAAGAGCGCGCTGTTCGAGCTGAACGATGTCGATGTTGTCGCGTTTTTGATTGATGCCACCAAACCGATCGGCAGGGGAGACGCCTGGGTTGCCGAGCGTGTCAAGAATGCCCGTTCCAAGAAGGTCCTGGTGCTCACCAAGGCCGATGAGGCCGACCCCGCACAGGTCATGGAGCAGCTTAAGGCAGCCCACGAGCTTATGGACTTTGACGACGAGATCGTGACGTCGTCGGTCAAGAACTTCAACGTCGATGCCTTTATCGAGACCGTTGCGCACTTTTTGCCCGAGGGCCCGCGTTGGTTCCCCGAGGACATGGGTACCGACGCTTCTGACGAGACGCTCGTTGCCGAGTTTGTGCGCGAGAAGGTCTTGCGCCGCACCCGTGATGAGATCCCTCACTCCGTTGGCGTAATCTGCGACGCGCTCGAGCAGACCAAGAAGGTGCTGCGCGTGCACGCCACTATTTACGTCGAGCGCGAGGGCCAAAAGGGCATCATCATCGGCAAGGGCGGCGAGATGATCAAGCATATCGGTATCGACGCCCGTCGCGATCTTGAGCGCATTTTTGGCACGCAGGTCTTTTTGGAGCTGGACGTGAAGGTCAAGGCCGGCTGGCGTGACGACGAGGCCCAGATTCGCCGCTTTGGCTACAACGCCGAGGACTAAGGACGCGCAGCGCGCATGGCAGGCTCCCGGACATATCGCACGAAGGTGCTCGTGCTCGACAAGACCAAGCTCAAAGAGACCGATCTGATTCTGACGATGCTTGACGAGCGGGGTCGTCAGGTTCGTGCCGTGGCAAAGGGGGCCCGCAAACCCGGTGGGCGCTTGGCGGCGCGCTGCGAATTATTCTGTACCGTCGATATGCTGCTCGCACATGGACGCTCGCTCGACGTTGTTTCTCAGGCCGAGCTTTTGGAAGCGCCGGTTGGCGCCGCGCCCGATTACGAGACGACCTGCGCCGCAAGCGCGATTGCCGAGGTCGCGCGCGTGTGCTCATTCGAGGACGCCGAGGACCCGTTTACCTTTGCCATCACGCAGCGGGCGCTCACGCTTGTCGGCTGTGGGCTCGACTCGGCACATATGGACCTGCTCGTGGCGGCCTTTGTCTTTAAACTTCTGTCGCACGTGGGCTATCGACCCGATTTTTCGGCCTGCGTGCTGTGCGGAGACCCCATGCTGTCGTACTTTTCGCCCCAGGCGGGCGGGCTCATGTGCGGTTCGTGCGCGTCGAGCGTTCCGGGTGCCGAGCTGGTTTCGACCGGTGAGGTCGAGTGGCTGCGCGCCCTCATGTCCATGACCTTCGATGCACTCATGGTCGAGCGAATCGACCCGCATACGGCGGCGTTCTTGCTCGGGCTTTCGCATGTGTGGGCTGCGACGCACACCGACCAGCGCCTCCGTGCGATGGAATTCATGTTGGGTCGGTGATGATGCGCATGGGCGGTCTGCTTGTGGTAACATACCGACCTGTTGGTACCTCGACCTTGGATGCTCGCTCCACCGACGGCTTCCCAGTCCGAGGCGAATAGTGTCGCCCGCGGGCGACAAGAAACGAAAGGTGAAACAATGACTGTTTCCAAAGAGCGCAAGGCTGAGCTGACTGCCCAGTTCGGTAACACCCCGGTCGACACCGGCAACCCCAAGGTTCAGGTCGCCATCCTGTCCGAGCGCATCAAGGAGCTGACCGAGCACATGAAGTCCCACCAGAAGGACTTCCACACCCGTCGTGGCCTGCTCATGCTCGTCGGCCGTCGTCGTCGTCTTCTCTCCTACATCAAGAAGAACGACATCGTCGAGTACCGTGAGCTCATCAAGGCTCTGGGCATCCGCGACAACATCCAGTAAGGATTTGTACATGCTAAGAGCGTCCTGCGCAGCGGGGCGCTCTTTTTGTGTAAGGGCGCGAACAATCACGCTCTGAAGCGTGGCGGGGGCAGGGGGCCCGCGTCACATGAGAAGCCCACAGGCAAGGGGCCTGTGGGGTAAAGGAGAACAATGACACTCGTATCCAAGACCTTTGAGCTGTACGGCAAGACCTACACCTTTGAGTCCGGCGAGCTTGCCAAGCAGGCCACCGGCGCCTGCCTGGTCAAGCAGGGCGACACCACGATGCTCGACACCGTGGTTGTCTCCAAGGAGCGCAAGAACTACGACTTCTTCCCGCTGACCGTCGACTTCAACGAGAAGATGTACGCAGCCGGCCGCATCCCGGGTGGTTACCTCAAGCGTGAGGGCCGTCCCAGCGAGAAGGCCACGCTCACCGCGCGCATGATTGACCGTCCGATTCGCCCGAGCTTCCCGGACGGCTTCCGCAACGAGGTGCACATTGTCGCCACCTCGCTCGTCGCCGACCAGGTCAACCCCTTCGACGTCATCAACGTCATGGGTGCCTCCCTGGCCATGACGCTCGGCGGCGTGCCCTTCGAGGGTCCGCTTGCCTGCGTGCGCATCGGCCGCAACGTGGAGACCGGCGAGTTTATCGTCAACCCCACCTATGAGGAGCGCGAGAACTCCGATCTGGACCTGGAGCTGGGTGGCTCCGCCGACTTCATCTCGATGGTCGAGGCCGGCGCCGAGGAGATCTCCGAGGACGACATGCTCGCCGCCATGAAGTTTGGCCAGGAGGCCCTTGCTGCCTTCTGCCAGGCTCAGGACGAGTTTGTCGCCGAGTGGGAGCAGGTCAACGGCGCCATCGTCAAGAAGGAGTACCCGCTCGACCAGCCCGTCGAGGAGGTCCAGGAGCGCATCTTCGCCCACTACGACGAGATGGCAGCCGCCCTTCGCGACGCCGACAAGCTCTCCCGTATCGGTAAGGTCGAGGCTCTGAAGGAGTCCATCCGTGCCGAGTTCACCGAGGAGGAGCAGTCCGCTTGGGAGCGCGAGATTCCCGTGGCGCTCAAGAAGCTCGAGAAGAAGGCTATGCGTACCATGGTCGTCGAGACCGGCGAGCGCGTCGACGGCCGTGCCGCCGATGAGATTCGCCCCATCATGGTGAAGGATAACTACCTGCCGCTCGTTCACGGCTCCGGTCTGTTCCAGCGTGGCCAGACCCAGGTGCTTTCCGTCCTGTCGCTCGGTATGCTCAACGAGGGCCAGCGTCTGGATACCATCGAGCCCACCGAGGGCAAGCGCTACATGCACCACTACAACTTCCCGCCGTTCTCTACGGGTGAA
>USCN01000048.1 GCA_900553165.1 uncultured Collinsella sp. | reverse complement strand
CCGCCGACTGCAGGTCGTTTTCTTCTAGGGCGGCATTCGCGCCCCGAATCATGCAGTCGATATACTTCGATTCCATAATGCGCCGCATACGCAAAAAGTAAGTGGGATTACAGCCATTGGGAACATACAGCGGGCCGGCGTAGAGCTGCTCGATCTTAAGGCACAGCTCGACCAGATGGGGCCCGCGCGCACCCGTGCGATTTCCCAAAACTTCGCGGCTTATCTGATCAAACAACCGCACGTCGGTCTTGACGTAATCGCCGTTAAGCCCAATGCACTCGTTTTGGATCAGCACACACGACTTGCCGTCCGGTGTCGGCCCCAAGGCCGAACGCAGGCGCGATATCGTCGAGTACAGATTGTTACGAGCGCTATTGAACTCGGCATGGGGCCACAGCTCCATAGCCAGCGTCTCGCGGTCGACCAGTGTATCCATGCCCAGCGCAAGTCGCTCGGCAAGCGTCGCCGCTTTCTTGCGGCGCCACATCTTATCCGTGATGGGAAACCCGTCGCGCTCGGCGCGAAACGCCCCAAACATGCGGATCTCGATATGGTCGATGGTATCAACGGCTTCAACCTCACCGGCCTGGAACAGGCGCTCGCCTTCCCCTTCCAAATCGTCGCGCAGCGAGTACCGCGACAGCTCGCGCACGGGAAGCTTCTTGCGAATCCTGGTCGCCGGCTCGCCCAGACAATGCATGGCAAGGCGCGCAAAGAGCCGATACGATGGCTCTAGAATCCCCGCGCGATTCATGGACATCCAGGCCGCAAGATCGCTGTCTCGGCCCGCACAGGCCAAATGCAGCGCCACCATCCAGGCCTCCGCTCCACCAACCTGCGTCTGGCTTATATCGAGCAACTCCGCTTCCTCGCGCACCGAAACCATCGAGGTGTTACGCAGATACGCCGCGCGCTCCAACAGCAATGCGTTATCGCGCATGTACGCAATCGACTCCTCGGCAAGTTTGAGCACTTGGACCGCACGGAACTTTGCATTAACCGGCCGTCCCTCTGCCAGCGACTGCCAGCCTTCTAGCAACAGGCCAAACAGCTGAATCTGGTTGTCGCGCATGCGCACGGCAAAACGATCGAGCTCGTTGAATGCCGCGTCGTCGGTTACCGGCAAGCCGGAAAGGAGCCGCCGTGCCGCCAACACCATGCGCACCCAGATAGCCATCGCCTTAAGCCCACGTACGTCGAGCGCCTCCCGCACCACCGTCATCTCGTCGTCGCGCTCGTCGGTTCCCGCAAACGACCCGTCAAAAAGCTCCACCAGCATGCTGTCGGCCCGTATAACAATCCCCGCGATGTCGAGCTCGCAGCCGTAGGCCTTGCTCGTTTTGAGCTGCTGTAGAACGCCGCCGTCATCTCCCCGCTCGGTCAGGCAGCGCTTGACCTCGATATGCGCAGACAACATATCGAGCGCGGTATGGGATGTCTCGATTTCTGGCACGGCCAGGTTCGTAGGAAGCCCAAGCCCGTTGTCCCCATAGCAAACAGCCGTCAGTGTCTGGGCCACCCTCCATGAAACAGGGTCTATTTCGCAGGCCGCCCGTTCGCCCCCGCGCTCGATGACCGATGCCATATAGCGAGCGAGCTTTGTATTGGACACGCTGACCGCTGCCAGATATACGCCAAGCGCCTCGGCAGGCGTTGGCTCTGGAGCCGGATCCTCGGCATCGATCGTGCCCAGCGCTGCTCGGCAGATATCGGCCCCGTGCCCCGTCAGAGCCAGATCGACCCCATACTGCCCAGCAAGTTCAAGGATCGCATCACGGTCCAAAAAGGCGTCCGCCAGGCCCATCGCCGCATCGCATCTACCCGCCTTAAGCAAAATCCGGGCCGCCCTCGGAACAAGTTCGGGGCGAACCTCGGCCACCAACTTGCGCAAGCGCAAGCGTCCGTTATCCTCCGTGCCCAGACACGTAAAACTCCGCTCGGCGGGATCCAAGCCAAAGATCGGGTAGTCGCGTACAAAGTAGGACTGGTCGACCATCGACAACCTCACCCCACAAGCCTCGAGTTCTGCGATATTGCCCTCGCCCATCAAAACCATGAGACATGCCACGCAAAACAGTGCATTATTGTCGAGCGAAGCCAGATCGACAAGTGCCGCGCCATATACGTTGACAATCTCGTTTTCGAGCAGACCGGCTACGTCGCCTTGGCCATACAGACCCGTCTGCAATGCCGAAACGAGCTCGGGCACGCCCTGCGTGAGCTGATAAAAGTCGAGCGATGTGCTGATCGAAAACGCCGATGCCCACGCCGAATACTCATAGGCATGCACCTTGAGCATCTGCGCATTGATCTTAACCGAATCGCCCAGCCCATGAATCAGTTGACGATTTGAAGGACGGCAGGAGATAAAGACCCCTACCCCCACAGCGCGCAGGCCGCGAATCCTGTCGATGAGGTCTTCGGTATCGTGCTGATCGAGGTTTGGCACATTATCAATCGCGATAAGGGAGTGCGGTTTGTCTTTGAGTTCTTCGGTAACCACCTCGAGCTGCATAAACACCTCGCGCCCAGTGGCGCGATCGGCCTCGATAATCCGCACGGGGCCTCGCGTCGGGTCGCATTTAACCTCATGGGTGTACTGCAGCAGCACCGAGGTCTTCCCAAACCCGTCGGGCGCATAGAGAACCACGATGCCGGCCTTTCGGCCCTTGGCGAGAAGCTCATTCATCAGGCGTTCGCGTCGCACCATATAGCCTCCGCCCAGCGGCATCAGCTCGAGGTCGTCTATACTGTCCAAATCGTTTACCATGCCCGCTCCTCAACTCGACCGTATGGACACTGTAACCGCAAGACCATACAAGCCGCGCTATGAATAGAGCGACCTTGTGTTCTAGGTTGTCTTTTGGTACGCAAGCGGCAAGTTTTTGTACAGCGAGGGCCGATTGTTATTAATCCCCCGACTAATCGGTCTTTAAGCAGGTAAATGAGCTTGTCAGCTTGTCCCATCTAAACGGCAGTGTAACGCAGATGAACAAGGTTCAGCTATGTCATTCAACTCGCCTAGCACCCGCTACCGTCTACGACCTTTTAGTGGCATTTTTGCATAGAATCTGGTATGGAATGAATCAAACTGTTGGGCATCCGGCATTCGTCAAGCTTGCGGCAAGATTTTGGTCAAGTGGGCGGAAAGGGATAGCAAAAAGGCCCCCGCAAAGCGGAGGCCTTAGGCAAGACTATGTCGAGGTGCAGGATTCGCGCTACTCGCAGAGCGAAAGGGCGGCCTCGTCGGCAACGACAACGCAGTTGGTGTGCAGCTGCAGAATCGAAGCCGGGCACGCGGGCGTAACCGGACCATAGCACATGTCATGCACGGCCTGAGCCTTGGCCTCGCCGTTGGCGACGACTAGGATCATGCGGGCATACATGATGGTCTGGGTACCCATGGTGTAGGCCTGACGGGGAACATCGTCGATGCTGTCGAACAGGCGGCTGTTGGCCTGAATGGTGCTCTCGGTGAGGTCGACGCAGTGCGTGCCCTTGGAGAAGTGGTCATCGGGCTCGTTGAAACCGATGTGGCCGTTGTTGCCAATGCCGAGCAGCTGCAGATCCGGGTAACCGGCGGCGGCGACGATCTTGTCGTACTCAGAGCAGGCAGCGGCGGCGTCGGGGTTGGAACCGTCGGGCACATGCGTGTTGTTCAGGTCGATGTTGATGTGATCGAAGAAGTTCTCACGCATGAAGTAGTGATAGCTCTGGGGATCGTCGTGCGAAAGGCCGCGATACTCGTCCAGGTTGTAGGTGCTGACCTCGGCAAAGTCGACGTCGCCCTTCTCGTACCAAGCAGCGAGCTGCTTGTAGGCACCGATCGGGGTGGAGCCGGTGGCAAGACCCAGCACGCAATCGGGCTTGAGGATAACCTGCGCCGAGATGATATTGGCGGCCTTGCGGCTCATATCCTCGTAGTCTTTAGCTTTAATGATCTTCATTACGCGTCCTTTCTCGTACAAGAGAGGCAAGGCTCCCCTTACAAGCACTTGCCCGCGGCCCGCGTCGGCCGCAACCAACGTGTGCGGCCACCAGGGCGAGGTCGCGTAATGTATGTGTCTCGTGTCTAGCCGCGTCGAGGCCCCTGCCCGTCCACGGTGACCCAAAGCCGTTTAGCTTCGGACAAATCCCATCTTGCCACGGAGGGCGCCCTCTTTCAAGGGCGCCCTCCATAAACGTGTTTGAATTGTAGGCTAATGGCCACGTGCACTTGCTAGCGCTCGCGAGCAACGATGAGCTGGTCCATCTCTTCGACATGCGCACCAACGGAGCCCTTGATACTCGAGAACTCAACGGAGTTGCACACCAAGATGGGGACCGTCACATCGTAGCCCTCGGCAGCAATTGCCTCGCGATCGAACTCGATGAGCACGTCACCCTTATGGACGACATCGCCCACCTGTGCATGCACGCTAAAATGCTTGCCCTCAAGCTGAACAGTGTCCAAACCAACGTGGATGAGCACGTCTAGGCCATCGACCGTGTTGAGCGCAACGGCGTGACCCGTGGGAAAAATGGCCTCGACCTTGGCGTCTGCCGGCGCAATCACACGCGTACCCGTAGGCTGAATGGCAACGCCCTGGCCCAAAAGGCCGGTGGCAAACGTCTGATCGTTTACCTCGGAGAGCGGAATGACGTCGCCCGAGATGGGAGCATCCAGCGTAAGGACTCGACCACGCATACCAAAAGACCTTAGGACTTTAGTGAACATGCTCCCCCTCGGACATACCAATCAATCAAAATTGCTTTAACAGTTTACCACTTGGCACCCGTTTTTGACCATTAGGGAAGTTCACGCTTGACAACCTCGACGATGTCGTCGACAACGCGCTGGGTGAGCTCGTGCGTCTCCGCCTCGGCCATAACGCGAACCAGCGGCTCGGTACCGCTCGGGCGCACCAAGATGCGGCCGCGGCCGTTGAGCTCCTTCTCGGCGGCAGCGACGGCGTCCCAAATGGGCTGGCAATCGTCCAGGCCGGCCTTGTTGTCCGAATGCACGTTGACGAGTACCTGCGGGTACTTCTTCATGATGCCGGCAAGGTCGGTGAGGGTGCGGCCGGTGCGCTTGAGCACGGCCAGCAGCTGCAGGGCCGTCACCAGCCCGTCACCGGTGGTGTTGTGCTCCAGGAAAATGATGTGGCCGGACTGCTCGCCACCGATGACGGCGCCATCCGCGAGCATGCGCTCAAGAACATAGCGGTCGCCCACGGCGGTCTGGACCATCTCGAAGCCCTGCTCCTTCATTGCGATGGAGAAGCCCAGGTTGCACATAACGGTCGAGACGATCTCGGAATTGGCGAGCTTGCCGCGAGCGGCCAGGTCGGAGCCGCAGATGGCAAGAATGTAGTCGCCATCGATCTCGTTGCCCTCGCTGTCCACGAACAGCGCGCGATCGGCGTCGCCGTCGTGGCCGATGTCGGCGTGGGTTCGCAGCACGAGCTCGCGCAGGGGCTCAAGGTGCGTAGAGCCGCACTCAACGTTAATGTCGGTGCCGCAGTAATCGGTGTTGATGGCATGGACCGTGGCGCCCAGGCGCTGCAGCGCGGCGGGCGTGGTCTGGCAGGAAGCACCGTGGCCGCAGTCGACGGCAACAACCAGGCCATCGAGTTTAAGGCCGTCGAGCGTGCTGATGGCATGATCGACATAGGCCTTGCGGGCGTCTTTCATCTTGATGATTTGACCCACACCGGCGCCGGTCGGCAGCGTGTCGGCAGCCATGGCCTCCTCGGACATGACCCAGGCGCTGATCTCTTCCTCGACAGCATCGGGGAGCTTCATGCCCTTGCGGCTAAAGAACTTGATGCCGTTGAACTCCGGCGGATTGTGCGAAGCGGAGATAACGATGCCGCCGTCGAGCTCGTTTTGGACGGTGAGCAGCGCCACGGCCGGCGTAGGGATAACGCCGCAGCAATGCGGACGGCCGCCCTCTGCCATAATGCCAGCGGTCAGAGCACTCTCGAGCATGGTACCCGAAAGACGCGTGTCGCGGCCGATGCAGATGTCCGGGCCAAGGAACTTGGTCGCCGCGCGGCCCAGGCGAAACGCGAGGTCGCACGAGAGGTCGGCGTTGGCGACGCCACGGACGCCATCGGTACCGAAGATGTTCTGGGGCATAGGATCGCTCCTTCCCAAGTGGGCAAAACGAAGCCGCCCACCCTAGTCGAAAAGAAAAGCGGGACCCACCGAGCAGTCGGTAGGCCCCGCTTGTACATTGTATCTCGTAAGGAGATAAAACCTTAGCGCTTGGAGAACTGGGGAGCGCGGCGGGCCTTCTTGAGGCCGTACTTCTTGCGCTCGACCACGCGAGCATCGCGCGTAAGGAAACCGGCCTTCTTGAGGTCAGCACGGTAATCGCCAGCGTTCAGAAGAGCACGAGCGATGCCCAGGCGCAGAGCGCCGGACTGACCGGAGATGCCGCCGCCATCGCACAGAGCGATAACGTCGAACTGACCGGCGGTGTCGGTCACCTTGAAGGGAGCAAGGGCGTTCTCAACGAGCTGATGACGGCCGAAATACTGCTCGGCATCACGCTTGTTGATGGTCACCTTGCCGGTGCCGGGGACGAGACGGACGCGGGCGACGGCGTTCTTACGACGGCCGGTACCCTGGTAGACAACGGTGTTCTCAGCCATCTTTAAGCCTCCAGCTCAATCTTCGTGGGGTTCTGGGCAGCATGCGGATGCTCGGCACCAGCGTAGACCTTAAGCTTGGTCATCTGGGCACGGCCGAGGGTGGTCTTGGGCAGCATACCGCGAACGGCGCGCTCGATGACCTTCTCCGGGTGCTTCTCCATAGCCTGGCGGAAGCTCTCAGCCTTGAGGCCGCCGTTGTAGCCGCTGTGGCGATAATAGGTCTTCGTGTCGGCCTTGTTACCGGTAAGCTGGACCTTATCGGCGTTGATGACGACAACGAAGTCGCCGCAGTCGCTGTTGGGCGTGAACTGGGGCTTGTTCTTACCGCGCAGGATCATTGCGATCTGGGTGGCAAGACGGCCCAGGACAGCACCATCGGCGTCGACGAGAACCCAGTTGCGCTGGACCTCGCCCTGCTTGGCGTAGTGAGTCGATTTCGAAATCACTTAGACTCCTCCATGTACAGTACGTGTTGTTACAGAGATTCACGGGGCTCTGCAAGTAACCCGTCCATATTACCCCGCTCGCCGTACGAGTCAACAGGTATTTTGGCTCCGACCAGAGTTTCTGCACATGTCATCCACGAGCCGTGACGTTGCAGCGCTAGCGCTCAACAAACTCCTGGATCTCCGCGAGTAAACGCTTTGCCTCCTGGCGACCCTGAATATACAGATCGAGCAGCTTTGCTGGATCGTGTTCGACATGGCCGACCTCGACCGGCTTTTGCGGAGCGATGACCAGCGCGCGGCCCTCGCGCTCATACTGCCACAGGTGCATGCGCTGGAGGTTATAGCGGTCGTGGCGCGTCTCGATAGCCTCGAGCAGGTAGGGGTAGTCGGCATAGCGGGCGCGCGCGGCAGGCATAAACTCGTAGGGCTTTTTCTCGTACGAGCGGTCCTGCGTGACAATGACAACCGCGCGATCGAAGCCCGCCTCCTCCAGCACGTGCTCGATGGGGACCGAATCGGCTACGCCGCCGTCGACGTATTTGTGCCCGTCGATCGGCGGCGTCACCAGCGGCAACGAGGTCGAGGCACGCACGGCGTCGAGGTCGAGCACGGCGCTTTTGACCGGCAGGTACGCGGCGGTTCCAAAGAGCATGTCCGTCGCGACGGCGTACATCTCGATAGGGCTGGCGTCGAACGTCTCGTTATCAAAAGGATCCAGGCGGTCCTGGACGTCGTTGAAGATAAAGTCGTAACCCACGATGGAACCCGTGGACGCAAACGACGCGGCGCCCATGTAGCGGCTGTCGTTGCAGAAGGTCAAATTGACTCGGTTGGCGGTGCGCAGCAGATTGCGGAAGCTGGCGTAGCGCTTGTCGGTGCAGTATTCCGTGTTATAGCGGATGGTGCGTCCGATCTGGTGCGACTTGTAGTTGACGCCGTTGAGCGCACCGGCCGAGACGCCGTACACCGCCGGAATTTCGACACCGGCCTCCATGAGGACGTCGAGCACGCCTGCGGTAAATTGCCCGCGGAAGCTGCCGCCCTCCAAAACGAGCGCGACCTTGCCGGCATTCTTTGCCTTATCTTCTGCAGTCATATTGACCTCCTGCGATTGCGTTTTGACTTTCTTCTACCCAGTTTTAGGATGGAGGGCGCATAGGTTTTGGAGTTGAGGAGATGGAGCGGAAAGCGCGTCCCAGTTTGAGGCGGAATTCCGGGTCTCATTTTCCGCTGAGCCCGTCATCAGGAAAATGAATCCCATTTCGAGCTTAGATTCCGGGATGCGCTTTCCGCTTGATGTGTCATCCGGAAACTACGTCCCAGTCTGAGCGCGGATTCCGGGACGCGCTTTCCGCCTGGGCTGCCATTGGGAAAGCGCGTCTCACCCTGCGTTGATGCGGGGCACGGCAGGCTGCAGTACGATCGGCATCGCGTCTATATCTAGTCGAGGCTTTGCGCGGAGAATCCGCGTATTTGCTTCGCAAATACGCACCGGCTTC